>JAFPDB010000050.1 GCA_017390085.1 Bacteroidales bacterium
GGGAGGTTTCCAGAGTGGTCAAATGGGACAGACTGTAAATCTGCTGCTTCGGCTTCGTAGGTTCGAATCCTTCACCTCCCACGAGTTAATGTTTCATGGAGAGATGGCAGAGTGGTCGATTGTACCGCACTCGAAATGCGGCATACAGGTGACTGTATCCAGGGTTCGAATCCCTGTCTCTCCGCTTCCTTCCGCGACGCGCAAATCTCATCAGTAGTGAGATTTGCGCGTTCCTCATTCCACCGCTCCGCAAATACAGCCCCCCATACATCCAAAAGTAGCGGCGCGCGCCACGACGCTCCCCAAAAATAATTTTTCAATCTGCTGATTATTTATTAACATTGCATCGTGTGCAACGCCGAGCATTGTCGCCACTGCGCGACTGCCGAGCGTGTGCATGCCCAGTTTTTTCATGAATTTGGGTTAGGTTAGGACAGGCATCGACGTGAGTCGATGCCTTTTTCAATCTAAGCCCTTTCCTCGCCCGCCAACTCTCACGCCGACTGCCCCTTTGGCACTCACGCGCAGCCCCTAAAAACAGCCCCAAAACGAATAATATTGGCATGCCGTTTGCTCCACACCCCAAAAAGTATTAACTTAGTATGCTAAAACAAGCGTGTCGACGCCACGGCTTTCACTTACCCGCGACGACTCGCCATTCTTCAATATCAACTAATTATAATGGCAGAAGGAGAACAGATTATACCTGTTAAAATAGAGGAGCAAATGAAACAGGCCTACATCGACTATTCGATGTCGGTCATCGTCGCAAGAGCCCTCCCCGATGCCCGAGACGGCTTCAAACCCGTTCACCGACGAATACTCTTCGGCATGAGCGAGCTCGGGCTAACTTCCGACAAGGAATTCAAAAAATCAGCCAGAATCGTCGGCGACGTCCTCGGTAAGTACCACCCCCACGGCGACTCTTCAGTCTACGACGCCATGGTGCACATGGCCCAAGAATGGTCGCTCCGCTACCCGCTCGTCGACGGTCACGGCAACTTCGGCTCCATCGACGGCGACAGCGCTGCCGCCATGCGATACACCGAGGCCCGAATGAAAAAAATTGCCGAAGACCTCCTCATCGACATCGACAAGGAGACCGTCGATATGCAAAAAAACTTCGACGAGTCGCTCGACGAGCCAACTGTCCTCCCCACGCGCGTACCGAGCCTCCTAATCAACGGCTCTTCGGGAATCGCCGTCGGCATGGCAACGCTCATGGCCCCCCACAACATCAAAGACGCAATCGACGCCTGCGTCGCCTACGTCGAGAACCCAGACATCGACATCGAGGAGCTCATCAAAGTCATCAAAGCGCCCGACTTCCCCACTGGAGCCACAATCGTCGGCTACTCCGGCGTCCGCGACGCCTACCTCACAGGCAAAGGCCGAATCATCCTGCGCTCCAAATACGACATCGAGACCATCGACGGACGAGAGTGCATCGTCATAAAGGAGATACCATTCATGGTCGTCAAAGCCGACATGGTCTCCAAAATCGCAGAGATGGCAACGACCAAGAAAATCGACGGCATCGTCGACGTCCGAGACGAATCCAATCTCGACCGAGGCATCCGAATCGTCATCGAGGTCCGCAAAGACTGCATCCCAAACGTCGTGCTCAACCACCTCTTCAAAAACACACCCCTCCAGTCCAGCTTCTGCGTCAACAACATCGCCATCGTCGACGGACACCCAAAAGTCCTCAACCTCAAAGACATCATCAAATGCTTTGTCGACCATAGGCACAACGTCATAATCCGACGCTCCGAGTTCGAAAAACGGAAAGCCGAAGAGCGGGCCCACATACTCCAGGGACTCATCATCGCCAGCGACAACATCGACGAGGTCATACACATCATCCGCTCCGCAAACAGCAGGGACGAAGCCCGTACCAAACTCATCGACCGTTTCTCACTCTCCGACACCCAGGCAAGGGCAATCGTCGAGATGCGTCTCGGACAGCTCACAGGGCTCGAGCAAGAGAAACTCCGCGACGAATACAAACGCACAACCGACTACATCGACTACCTCACCAGACTACTTGCCAGCCTCCCCATGCAAATGGACGTCATTAAGCAAGAACTCATCGAGGTGCGAGAAAAATACGCCGACGAGAGGAGAACCAACATCGAATACTCCGACGGCGAATTCAACCCCGAAGACTTCTACGCCGACGACGACGTCGTCGTCACCGTCTCCCACATGGGCTACATCAAGCGAACCTTCCTCTCCGAGTTCAAGACACAAAACCGAGGAGGAATCGGCTCACGTGGCTCCAGCACGCGCGACCAAGACTTCATAGAGCACATGTACTACGCGCGTATGCACGACACCATGATGTTCTTCACCAGCAAAGGACGATGCTTCTGGTACAAAGTCTACGACATCCCCGAAGGCAACAAAGTCAACAAAGGCAGAGCCATCCAAAACCTCCTCAACATCGAGAGCGACGACAAGGTAAAAGCCTTCATCAACGTCCGAGGCCTCGCCGACAAGCAGTTCACCCAGTGCCACTACATCATAATGGCCACACGAAACGGCATCGTCAAACGCACAAGCCTCGAAGAATACTCCAGACCACGCGCCAACGGAGTCATCGCCATAACCGTCCGCGAAGGAGATGAACTGCTCAAAGCCGTCCTCACCGACGGCAATCAGCACCTCGTCCTCGCCACCTCCGACGGCCGCGCCCTCCGCTTCAAAGAAGACCTCGTCCGTTGCGTAGGCCGCTCGGGAATGGGAGTCAAAGGCATCAACGTAGGAGACGGCAACACCACCGTAGGCTTCGTCGCCGTCGCACCCGACGACGACAAAGACATATTCGTCCTCTCCGAACGCGGATTCGGCAAGCGCTCCAAACTCGACGAATACAGCGTACAAGGACGTGGATGCAAAGGCATCCGCACCATCAAAATATCCGATAAGACCGGCAGCCTCGTCACCATCGACACCATCACCGACGACGACGACCTCATGATCATCAACCGCAGCGGAATCACAATCCGCATCAAGGCCACCGACATCAAGGTCACAGGACGTGCTACGCAAGGCCTCTGCCTCATCAACCTCAGCAAGAAGAGCGACCAAATCGCTTCCGGCACCATCGTTCCCCACGAAGACCAGGAAGAAGAACAACCCGCCTTGCCCGAAAACGCCGAAGAATCAGATTCTCAGAGCGAACAAAACAACAATAACGAAGACCGACAACAGGACTGACAACAAACATTAGCCCCGTTGCCCTATAACTAAAGGACTTAATCAAGTAATTCTAACGCAGAAATGAAGAAAGTACTCTTCCTCGCCGCCGCGGCGATAGCTGCCGTTTCGGCAAACGCGCAAAAGGCCAAAGTCAACATGGCCGAAAACGCAATAATACTCCAGCAGTACGACAAGGCAAAAGAGAGCATCGACGAGGCTCTCCAAAACCCCAAGACCCAAGAGTTCGTCAAGACCTACATCGTCGCCGCTAAGGCATATCTCCACCTCGCCAGCGCCGACTCGACCAACCTCACCAAGGCCAAAGAATTCATGCTCAAAGCCGTCGAGCTCAACGAGAAAGGCGACTCCAAAGGCAAAGGCATAGGCAAGTTCACCAAAGACATCAGCAAGGCATTCGGCGAACTCTCCGGAATCGCCGAGAACTACGCGGGCAAAGCATACGAAAGCAAGAACTACACCGCCAGCAGGGACGCCTTCCTTTTCGACCTCTGGGCCCGCTCCCAAACCCCCGACTACAATGAGCTTGCAGACTCTTCCA
>JAFPDB010000051.1 GCA_017390085.1 Bacteroidales bacterium
TCATTTCATAAAGTTAAAAGTTTTAAATCTTCGACTTTTTTATCGCTCATAGAATCTACGGCTTCACTTTTCTACCGTTTAATAACGAAAGTGCTGATAGATAATTAGTTATAGATACACGTACTCTATAAAGTTCCCCCTTGTGTCAATTGCGTAATCAACATACCATACAACGGCGCAAGTGCCTGCCATGTTTTTCCCGTCCGTTGTGCTGCCATATTTCATGGTTACGCCACCGCTTTTCACTTCCCACCATTGGTCTGTGCCGCCGCCATGCAAGACGACTTCTGTCAGAGGGTCGCCCTCTAAACCATATTTCGCCCCATCGGAGCCATCAGTTCCAGACGTCAGCAGTAGGCGCCTGCCATCGAGCGCGTAGGCGTCTGTTGAATTGTACTGTATGCCTTTGGACGCGCCATCATAGTATAAGGAGCGGGGAATGCGGGTAATGGCGGAGATGCCGGATATTGAGAATCCCATACCACACATGCCATTGCCGCTTTGGCTGTTGTAAGCAAGCGAAATGTTGGGTTGCAATCCACATATCCCTTGCGGTACTTCAATGGGTATGGCATATGTGGCGGCTCCCATGTCGCTGACGGCGAATGTCGCGTTTGTCGTCCCGACCGTTGTCGGCAGCGCAAGGGTCAAAGTGGCCGTCACAAGCAGGGAAAAGAAGGATGCAAGCGATTTCTTCATGACAGCTGTTCTCGGGAGGCGATTATATTTCTTTATGATTCTCCACGTGGAGGACCCGCCCGCGACAGACAATCGCATAAGGTAGACGCCGTTGGGTTGCGAGAATAGGTCGACGTCGTTCTCATGACCGACGCGGGGTAACTGGGTTACGCGCTTGCCTTGAGTGTCGTAAACTTCGACAGTGCCTTGCGGCTGTCAGGGCTTTGAATCACCACCTTCAGATGCCCATGGGTAGGGTTGGGGTATATGCGGATTTGTGCCGTCCCAAGCTGCTCCTCAGAAAATTCGTCTTGCTGCTCCGCAAGAAAGTGGCCCTTATTGGATTGCTCAAGAACAATCTGTCTTGCGACACGGTTGCCACACGCGTCATAGCCATACTCGACGGATTGCGCGGATGCGGCAATTATGGATAGAGTTGAGATGACGAACGCCGCAAGAATAGGTTTCATGGAAGTGTCTTACCCCTACGGCAAATGTACAATAAATAGACGACCAAGCCCGTAATGAGCTGTGGAATACATATATGAAATCAAAAAAATTCTTGCGCTTCTTAGTTTGAACCTAAGGGAAGTGAGTAGCATAGTTCAAAACACACACAAAAAAAATAAGCGTCGCTTTTGGGCGACGCTTATCCATTTTTGAGCCTCAGTGGCGCGCTACTCTTCCTCTACGGGGCCATCCTCATTCGCAGGGGCCTCAGCATCCTCGCTTACAACCTCCTCTTCCGTTTCTGGCTCCGACTCCTCCGAAGATTGCGCATCCGGGCTTATCTCGATGCCTTCGAGAATATCCTCGGCGGCAGCCTCGGCATACGCGTCGTCCGGAACGTGGTTCAGACCGAAATTCTGGATAAACTTATCCATATAGCTGTCGGGCGCCACCACATACTCCATATTCTTACTCCTGCTCCTACGCTCCTTCATGTCGATGGAAGCGAGCGTCTGCATGAAGTCCGAGTTCGACGATTTCAGGCTCAGACGGTTGTAGCCGCGTCCCGAACCCCCACGGAAGTCGATGTAATACCACGTGTCGTCGTCCGCCGTAAGCAGCATCCGCACGCGGCTACCGTTATTCTTACGTACCAAGATCTCGCACTTTATCCTCACCTTACGGTTCACCTTGCGGTAGTGCATCATCATCAGGTTCACGGTCGTGTCGCAAACGTAGCTCTTCTTGCCCGTGCTCCACGTGAAAGACATATTGTCAAATCCGAACACTGGCCCAAACTGTGGCATCAAGCCCGTCTTCGGGTCCATTCCGCCCTCCAGCTCCTGGCGTATCGCGCTCAGAGACAACGTGTCATACAGCTCCGCCAGCCTCTGGCGATACTTAAACGACGTCGAGTCGCACTTCGGGGCCTTGCTCTTCAATATGTCGTCATACATTATCGTCGTCACCTCCGGGCCGAGGAAGAAATCCATCTCCGTGAATAGCTCCGACGTAATCAGGTCCGCACCCCTGTCGTGACGTATGGTGCCTGCCGAACGGATGTCAAACGACCCAGTCGGCTCCTTCGTCAAGAACGGCCGCAAGTCAATCCGGCCAAAGGCCTCCATCGCGTCCTGTTCCGGGTAGTAGCACATATATGTGCCGGTGGTGTCTGGTTTCGCCATCTTCACGGGCGTGTTTATCTCATACCTGCTGAAGATGCCGTTGTAGTACAACAAACCTTGCGGGGCTTCCACTAACTTCAAGTCCGTCACGTACTTATAGTGCTCAAGCATAGTCGAGTAAACGTGTACGGAGTCCTTGGAAATCCTGAACGAGTGGTAAATCTCGTCCGCCTTGTTCTTGGCGTCGCCCTGAGTAGTGTTAAACGAGCGCGCCCCTACAGGGATTCTCACCTTGGAGGGGTTCAGCACCGCGTCGAAACGTATGTAACCCTTAGGGCCTTTGCTGCCTATGTGCCTCATCTTCGCGCCGCCGTCAAACTCCAGTTGCTGACGGTCGCCGCGAAGCTCCGTGTCGCCCTTGAAGCAGAAGTACTTGTCGATAGGCATGTCCTCATACACCGTTCCGCGGGCCACGGTAACAGCATCGTCCGTATGTATGTCGCCCATGAAGATGACGTTCTCCCCGCCCTCATTGTCCACAAACGTGTACTCGCCCGAGCCCTTGTACTGCTTCGCGCCCTCTATCGTAATCGACGAGTTGGCTAAGCTGTGCTTCGTGCTGTCAGTGCTAATGTCCACTTTCACCTTATAGAACGGGTCCATCACAGCCCCCTTATGTATCGTCACGACGTCGGTCGGGTTCAGGGTCACGCGCGCGTCGGCCACGTCGATCGACTTGACCTCCTCACACCGCAGTGTGTTTGTGTTACGGTCATATATCGCCACCGGAACCAGGAAGTTCAGCGAGTCGCCGCGCTCCTTTGTGCAGACGAACCTGTTGCCCGAACTCCCCTTGGTGCCTATCGTCTCGATGTTGCGCTCCAGGTCCCATGTGTAGTTCTTGACCATCGTCTTGTACTTCACCGTCGCAAACTCTTTCTCGTTTCCACCCTCAGCTATGAACTGGAAGTAGCCCTCGCGCTTGTCGAAGTCGATAATCGATTGCATGCTTCGGTTGATTAGTTCCCTGCCGAGCTTCGGGTCATCGCGAGAAATCTTGCTCATCACAGTGTCTTCGCGTATGGCGTCGTTCACGAATTTGCCGCGGGTGGTGGTCGAAATTCGCGTGTAGATTCGCTTGTCGTGCTTGTTCACGATGTCTTGCCTCAACTCGCCGCTCTGGATTACGCGCTCCTCGTTTTCGTACGTATACGAGGCGAAGTATGAGGTGTCGGCCTTAATCATGTGGTCAGTAAACTCCATCGCGCGGCCTTCAAGCGTTGTGCCAAGCATATCCGTTCGCCCTACGCCGTAGAGGCCGTTGGACGTGACGGTCAGCTTGCCGTTCATCTCACACTCAAATCCGTCGCCATCTTTTTTCGGGTACATCTGGAATTTCCCTACCGAGTTGCGAACGTCCATCTTGTCAAGCTCGGGGTACAGCTTCAACTGGGTTTTGCCGGGCTGGGGGATGTTGTTGGCGTCGCGAGTGCTCTGACGCTCGCCAAGCTCCACGCCCGGAAATACAGGTGCCGCCGTACTTTTCGTAACGTCGAATTGGCGGGTGTTCCCCTCCATGTGGTCCAAGAAGAACCGGAAGTAATCGTCAGTCTCGTAGCCCGTCACCTTCCCCTCAGAGTCCAATTGGGCGTAACTCGTTGCCTTGCTTGCCGAGTATGTCACGTCGCCTATCCCTCTCAAACCCTTGTTACTCAGGTCTATCGTCTTGTAGAATCGGCCCTTCCCGTCGTATATGGGCAAGCCTTCTTCGGGCGTCTCCATCGTGAAGCCCAATGAGTAGTCTTCGCGAATCCTCAGAGGGTAGCGTATCTCGGGGAATATGCTGCTCGTCAAGACGCCGTTCAACGGCAAGTTGCTGTTCGTTATGTTGTTGATGTCTTCAAACGTGAAGGTGTCCACCGTGAAGTAGAATCTCTCTTTGTCGTAGATGTTCACGTTGCCATCCTCTCCCTGAATCAAGTTTTTGTCGTAATAAATCTTCGCTTCACGTGTCGACGATAGGCGGGGGTAGCCGGGCAGCTTCTTCTTTCCGCTCTTATTCGTCGGCTCGTTCAGCTGCACCAGACCCGAGAGGTCGTTTAGTGTGTTGCCCACTGACGGAGTGGCATACCGCCCGTTCTTGTCGATTCTCGTCGAGTCCACCATTTTGAGGCTCATCTCGTCGATGCTGTCCATTCGGATCTGGAAGTTGTCGTAATCGAAGTAGAAGTTGCGGCCTATGGCGTTAACCTGACCTACTGTCACGATTCCGTTGTACTCTATGTCCCTGTTCTTCTTCAGTTTAAGGTTGCCGTCCGTAGGCTTCAGGTAGATGTTCAGGTTGTCAACATCGGATATCTGGACGCCATACACTTTTCTCATGTTCAAGTCCAGAGTGTTCAGGTCTATGAAACCGTTGCAACTGTTTCTCTCAGCCTGCGAGTCGACCGAGAGGAACCTCATTTCGTCATAGTCCTTTTTGCCAATGCTGAATTTCAAGTAGTCATACAGGCGGTTCGTCGCGCGGCATACGTCGCGCTCGACGTAGTAGTCAACAAAGCCGTCATACGACAACGACAGCATCAACTGCTGCGCCTCGAGGTGAGTCATGCCGTTGAATTGGGCAAAGTCGCTCACGGGGAATCCGCCGCCGCCGTTGTAGCGCACGAAGTCCGCCACAGTCTGAAGGGGGTGGGTCGTCTCCATGCCCCACAGATTCTTAAAGTCCTCGTCCGAGTAGTACGCCTGGCTCTCAACGTACGCCGTGTTGGCCGGCGCGCCGCCCACCTGCGTGAGCTCGATTCTTGAGCCGTCAATATCCCATTTTATGAGCTCCGAATCAATGTTCACCTTATGGTACGAGTCGCGGTATTTGGCCTTTGCGATACCTTTAGAGCTACGCGTCAGGCTCACGATGCGCTTCTTCTCGCCCGCCTTGTTCTCCGTCTCGCTGTAACGGAATTTTAGGCCAGGGTGGGTCATGGCGTCGGCTCCGAGCTTAATGTTGACCTCCGTCTTCTGACCGTCAATCGACGTGGGCGACATTATGAAGCCAGGCGCGCTGAATGTCGCCAAGACCGTGTCGCCGTGGTGGATATAAACTTCCGCCGGTAGCCACACGCTGCCGCTACCGACAAACGAGGCCCCCGTCTGCGTAAAGCCGCCGCGGTAGCCGACGTTCGCGAATAGGTCGGGTATCTCCACGCGCTGGCCCTCCTGTGTCTCGAATTTCGGGTAGCGTAGGCCATATTGAGTCTTACGGCTGATGCATTTATACGTCACCTTGCCCCTCAGCTTCTCCTCAAAAATCGTTTGGTTGACAAATTCGCAGTCGCACTCCACAGTGTTCGTTTTCATGTCGATGCTGTAATAACCCAGCGTGGCGTACACCTTGTCGGCATCCAGGCCCGCGCGTTCCCACGTTATCGTGCCGTGGTCGCTCAGCCACTTGCCAGTTTTCGTATACACTGTCCCGCTCGTCCGGATCACTTCTATGCTGTCGCCCTGGCTCAGGCAGCGCAGCGTCGTCTCGTCTACTTTGAAGTTCAAGTCGCCATCCACCTCGACGAAATGCACCTTGCCGCCATCGGGCACGTTCCATTTCGTCGCCGAGGTCGAGAATACCGTGCCGCTTTCCGCATACGCCAAAGTCATGTCCATAAATTTCTTCAGCGACGACAACTTTTTCCTCTTGTTCTCCAGCACTTGCTTCCAAGTCGCCAAGTTTGAGCCGCTTATGCGGTTGCTTCGGCTCATGCCGGACATCGCCCTTATGGCCGTAATGTAGTCCGGAAAGGCTTTACCCTTCATCTTGCGTATCGAGTTGCAGGTCTCGATAAGTATCTCCACCATGCGGTCGTCTGCCCCGTTCACGAACTCTTGCAGTTCAGCCACCGCGCTCTCGCCTCGTTTGGGGTCGGCGCTCTGAGTGAATATCTGGCTCATCTCTTGAACAAAGGCAACGCGGTCCGTGCTAAAACCGTCGTCTTGCCTACTGCCTGTCGCCAGTTCTGTTGTCGACAGCACGACCATAGTGGCCGCGCACATTCCGACAATCCATCTCTTTATTTGTTTCATCTTTCTGTTTTTGAACAAGTCGCGTAGTCGCTTTTTCAACGCGCCACGCCCTTTTTGTTTTCTTCCGCCGTCCTATTCTTTCGTTAGCTCCATCATTCGCCATTCGCCCTCGCCGTCGCCGCCCGTCTTTTTAAGGCCTTCGGTAGAGCAGCGTTTTTCCAAGGGGGCTATGTCGTCTTTCAAGAAGCCGCTCAGTACCATTCGGCCGCCACGTTTCAGGCTCTTGGCGTATTGGCTCATGCCTTCCATCAAGATGTTCCTGTTTATATTGGCAATGAAGATGTCATACTCTTCGCTCTTGCCCTCTATCGTTTCCGCGCCGCCTTCCCATGCCGTTATCCCTACGCCGTTCAGGGCCGCGTTCTCTTCCGTGTTCCTCACCGACCATTCGTCAATGTCCACTGCGTCAACACTTTCCGCTCCTCTTTTCTTCGCGGCTATGCCCAAAATCCCTGTGCCGCAACCCATGTCCATGACCCTTTTCCCCTTCATCTCGTTGTTCATTATCCATCTGGCTATCATCCGAGTCGTCTCGTGATGCCCCGTCCCGAAAGCCAGCTTGGGACTTATCACAATCTCCATCTCCATCTTCGGGTCGCTCTCATGCTCTGTGCTCCTTATTCTCATCCTCCCGTCAATCTCAATTGGAGTAAAGCCCTCTTGTTCCCATGTGGCGTTCCAATCCTCGTCGGGCGCGTCGGTCGCCTCCCACTCCATTCCTACGTCTTCCACTCCAGTATCTATTCCAGCCATCGTCGACTCGCTCCATTCCGTTTCCTGAATGTAGCCCTCAAAGCCCTCTTCCGTGTCGACGAAACACTCAAAACCGCGCTCGCCCATCTCTGCTTGCGTCAATGCGCTCGCCGTCTCATCCATGGGCGTCAGCCTCACGGTCACTTTCTTATATTTCATGTTAATTACTCATTCTAAGGCGCTTATTCACGCCCGTTTTATACGTGTACGTCCTATATATATCTATATGGGGTTGAAGGCAATGCCCTCGCTAAATGTCTGATAATCAATAGCCAAGAAATAAGGTCTCCAAAAGTCCTGTCGGCCTAACGCCCTGAAATACAAACATATGTAAATATAACCCATTCGTCCGACTTTTCAATGCCAACTTCCCCAAATCCACGTCCTCTATTATCTGGCATCTCCATCACACCCCACGTACGCCTACTCATAAAAAACGCCCAGAGGCGAAGAGCTAAATCATTCTCGCTCTCCACCCCTGGGCTATATTCTTAAATTGTTGTGTGTCACATCTACCTGACCACAATCTTCTTCGTCCTATTACCGGCGCTCACCACGTATACGCCGCTTTTCCCTATCTCGCAGCGCTTAGCGATGCCGTAATCCGTCCTACGGCCCGTCATGTCCGTCACGATGATTCTTGTCGCTTCGCCAACTTCAATCACCCTGCCCTTAACCGAGATGTCTATCGCCTCTCTCAAGTCCCCTATGGCCGTAGCTTTCACTCCATTGACGTCCTCAATCAGTTCCTTGTACTCGCTCCAACCTTTGGCCTCGCCATATGTCGATGCCATGCCCGCCGGTACGATTATCTTCTCCAAATTCTCTGGCAGGGCGTCCGCCCCAAGCGCTGGGGGCGTCTCCACCTCCATCGTCAATGTCTTCACCTTCGACCAACTTTTGAAAGCATTAGCGCAAATCTCCGCATCCGCTTTTATCGTGATGCTCGGACACAACGAAATCGAATAGGCGGGATTTACCCTGACCGACGCCGTTCCGTTGCCAATTTGCTTTACAACGCACAGCTCGCCGTTCAATGTATACGTGTTTTCAATCACACACCCATCCTTGACCGACTCTGAAAACGCTTTGATGCGAATCCCGGCACCCTCGTCAGCTCCATTCACATATTCCCAGTCTGTCCCGGATTCATCTGATAAATTAGTCGCCATTGCCGCCATCGCAGGCAGTGCCAATAGTGCGATGGTCATCATGATACTGTATTTCGTCATAATCTCTTTTTCAATTGATTCTAATGCGAATATAACATTTTCATACATATTTATTGCGCACATAAACTTCTTCTGCATCCTTTAGTTCCTTTTTCTGCCACCTGCTGTTTTCCTGCGCAGCGTTTTGCCCCGATTCCACCTCGCCGACTGGCCCCCGAGCCTCCTTCAAACCGTTTTTGGCTGACTTTATTTTACTGTTCGCTTACAATTCTCTCCCAAATTTCTTAATTTCGCTATCTAAAAGGATAACTATGTCAAATGTAAATCTCTGTAATTGTATGGGGACCAGTACATTAAAAAATATAAAGTCGGTTTTCGCCGCTCTCTTCGCCATTTGCCTATTCTCAAGTTCTATGGCAGA
>JAFPDB010000052.1 GCA_017390085.1 Bacteroidales bacterium
ACAGCATCGGCATGAACCGCGGCATCGACAACCTCAAAGTCGTCAAACGCAAGAAGGCCGAAGAGAAGGCCTTCGCAGCATGGGTCAAGAAAAACGGCACCGCCGAGCAAAAAGCCGTACTCAAAGAGCTCAGCAAAGCGATTGAAGACGCCGAACCCTACAGCAAGGCCATATACTACTGCTACGAGTGCCTCCTCAACGGCCCGGAAATCTTCCGCTTCGCACGCAACATGGACAACTTGGCGACCGACAAAGACAAGGACGCGCTCAAAGAAGCGGCCCGCAATTTCTATAAGGACTATAGCGCAAGCACCGACCGCAAGACCACAGCCGCCATGCTCGCCTACTACGCCTCGCACATCGACAAACAGTTCCACCCCGATTTCTTCAAGAGCGTGGCCAACGAGGCGGCCTTCCAACGTTTCGCCGACGAGCTTTTCACCAACAGCATCATGGCCGACTCGTCAAAACTCCTCAAAGCCATCGACAACGGCGACTTCGCAGCCATCAAGTCCGACAAGGCCACCCTCTGCGCCAAAGACATCACCACGACTTTCGCCAACGTGGCGCGCCACAAGCTCGGGCCCATCGCCGAGCGAATCTCCGACGCAGAGCGAATATACCTCGCCGCGCGTATGCAGATGCAACCCGAACGCGATTTCTATTCCGACGCCAACTTCACCATGCGACTCAGCTACGGCCAAGTAGGCGGCTACTCCACCACCGACACCACCTACACCTACTTCACCGACCTCGAGGGCGTAATGGCCAAGGAGGACCCCAACAATTGGGAGTTCATCGTCGACCCGAAGCTCAAAGAGCTATTCAACAATAAGGACTACGGCCGCTACGCCGACAACGACGGCAAGATGCACGTCTGCTTCCTGACCAACAACGACATCACGGGCGGAAACTCTGGCAGCCCCGTCATCAACGGCGACGGCGAGCTTATCGGACTCGCGTTCGACGGCAACTGGGAGTCGATGAGCGGCGACATCATTTTCGAGCCCTCCGTCCAGCGATGCATTTGCGTCGACATCCGCTACGTCCTTTTCGTCGTCGACCGCATCGGCGGCGCCAAGAACATCCTCGACGAGCTCACAATCGCCCAATAGGCCATCACCTCGTCACCCACCCCATAAGCGGGAAGCGTCAAGCGCGAAAAAAGCGACGACGCTTCCCGCCCTTATTTAGTACCTTAGCGCAGCTTTTCAGAACAAGGTCAACCAATGCAAACTTTCATAGCAAAAACGGTCGGGGACATGGACACCCTCGCGCCCGACATACTCAACGCCATCGGCAACAGACGCGTCGTGGCAATGGACGCTCCAATGGGAGCCGGCAAGACCACGCTCGTCAAGGCCATTTGCCGACACCTCGGCTCGCCAAGCGTAGTCAACAGCCCCACATTCGCCATCATCAACGACTACGAACTGCCCGACGGCAAAGCACTCTACCACTTCGACCTCTACCGCCTCAAGAACGTCGTCGAGGCCTACAACATGGGGTTCGACGAGTATTTCTACTCCGGCAACTACTGCTTCGTCGAGTGGCCGGCCATCGCTCAAGACATCTTGCCAGACGACATGGCGACACTCCGCATCGCCGTAAACGACGACGGCTCACGCACCATCTCGGTCGAATAACACATCCCCCCACCACCCTATCCACACCCCAAGGCCCGCCCGGTTTACCCATAACCGGACGGGCCTTGTGGCGTTATCCTGCTCGCCCCCCGCAAAAAATGAGCGGAATAAATAATTAGTGATTTTTAACAATAACCGTTTCGTCAATCCATTCGTGCCATTCGTCACCTCAACCACACTTCTCACCCCCAAAATTCCGCCCCGTAGAGGCAGAACACCCACTCCACAACCCCCAACCCCTCTACACAATCGGAACTTTCACGACAAAACGCCGTAATATTACCCTGAAAACAGGAACAAGACACCCCGAGCCGCATAAAGCTCCCCAACCAACAACCTACAAAAATGAAAACCCTTGCACTGACATTCATCTCTGCAGCCGCAATCGTCGGAGCAGCCCTCATCTACGACAAGGCCACAACCTCCGAATCTTTCGAGCAAAACATCATGATCGGCAAAACAATCGTCACCCACGACGCCGCCGGACGCCCAGTCAACCAAATCACCCTCACCACCAACGGCAAGGAATGGGAAGAAACCATGATGAAGCAGACCTCCTACGAAGGCGACGAAGTCAAGACCGCAACATACTGCAAGCAAGACGGCCAATGGGTCGCCATGACCAAAACCACCTTCGCCAACGTCGGCGGGACCCTCACCATCTCACGAATCGAGAAAATGACGCCCGACGGCCAGTGGAAGACACAAGCCGAAATCGACCTCGCCGACCTCAGCGACGACAACGGACTGCTCAACGACATCGTCTTCGACGAAAACGGAAACCTCATCATGAACGCCACATACGTCTATGACAACGGCGCCCGCCAAGGCCTCCAAAAAGAAGAATACCAATACAACAACGACCAAATCAGCCAAACCGTCAGCTACTCATGGGACCCCGACGGCAAATGGCAAAAACAAATGGTCTCAAACCTACTCGCCAAATAAGGCGCAGTGACAAGACAAAACAACCAACGCCGAACCGGGGAATCCGCTCACAACTCGAGACGGAATCCCCGGTTCGGCGTTAAAAATAAAGGCATTTTCACCCGCACTGTTGTTTTATTAAACCACACCCCGCAAACCTTAACCCCATACTTGCGAAAGTCACACCCTACGACACCGTTTCTCGAAAAAAAAAACTATGTTTGCGAGAAAGGTGGGAATACAGACAACAGACAACAGAGCCAATTTACTGCCACTAAATAAAGACACCACTAAACCGGACAAAACCGCTACGCCTCGCGCTAACACAAGGATCTACACACCCCACCCCTTAAAGACCCGAAAAAGCGTCGAGCAGAGCCACAAGCCGGCCCTCGCGGGGTCACATCGCCTGGCAGCCCAAACCCAACTTATTGAAAAGAACCAACTTAGAATATGAAGTACATTCAATTCGACAGCAAACTACTCCCGAACCTGGAGTACTCGCTTTTCAAGGAAATCCTACAGACCAACAGGGCGGGCGCTTACCTCAGCACCACTATCATCGGCTGTAACACACGCAAATACCACGGCCTGCTCGTCTGCCCCCTCAACGAGTTCGGTGGCGAAAGCTACGTCATGCTGTCGTCGCTGCAATGCAGCATATCAACGGGAGACAAACCCTACAACCTCGGAGTCCAAGAATACAAAGGCGACTTCTTCGAACCCAAAGGCCATAAATACATAACCGGCTTCGAGACCTCACCATCCACTACAATGACATACCGCGTCGGACCCACCGTCCTGCGCAAACAATTCATCCTCTCCGAAAACGAGAACCAGACACTGATACGCTACACCGTCGTCGAATCGCCCGAGAAATTCACCATGAAGCTCAGGCCCTTCCTCCCCTTCCGCAACGTCCACGAGCTCACACGCCAAAACATGAGCGCCGACACCCACTACAACATCGTCGAGGGCGGCGCATCGTTCTGCCTCTACAAAGGATTCCCCAACCTCTACATACAAGCCAGCAAACCCATGGAGTTCGTCGCAATGCCAGACTGGTACCGCGACGTCGAATACCTCCAAGAAAAATACCGCGGCTACGGCTACCAAGAAGACATCTACGTACCCGGATTCTTCGAGCTCCAAATGCAAGAGGGCGAGTCGGTCGTCATCTCCGCATCGCTCGAACCCGCCAACACCAAACGACTCAAAGCCAAATTCACCAACGAGGAAAAGAAACGCACCGCCAAAGACTCACTCAAAAGCGTCCTGATCAACGCCGCGCAGCAATTCACCGAACGCGAAGCCGACGGACAGCTCATGCTCAAAGCCGGCTTCCACTGGAAAAAACCACAACTCCGCGACACCTTCCTCGCACTCCCCGGACTACAAATCTTCCAGAAAGACACCAAACCATTCGACGAAATCCTGCGCACCAGCCTCCCCAACCTCCGCAGGCTCTACATCGAGCAAGCCTCAACCAACAACACCTCAATCGACATCCCACTCTGGTTCTTCCGATGCCTCAACGAGCTGGAACGCTTCCGCGACGACAACTTCGACAAAGCGGAATACTACGACACCATGAAACAGCTCCTCGAGCACTACTGGACCGGCGTCCCCGGCAAAATGCACCGACAAGACGACGGACTCATCTACGCCCGAAACGAGGGACACCCACAACAGTGGATGAACGCGCAGACCAGCTACGGACACATGGTCACACCGCGCTACGGATGCGCCGTAGAAGTCAACGCCTTATGGTACAACGCCGTAGCCACAACACTCGAAGTGGCCGAAGCCAAGAATGACACCGACTTCATCAACGTCTGGAAACCAAGACTCGAACTAATCGGAACCTCATTCCTCGCCAACTTCCTCAAACCCGACGGCACCCTCTACGACCGCTCCGACGGCACCTACAAGTCGCCCAAACTCCGCGCCAACCAAATCATCGCCGCCGGGCTCAAACACTCCCCACTCTCCCGCGAGCAAAAGAAAAACATAGTAGACCAAGCCACATCCAAACTCCTCACCCCCTACGGCCTCCGCACACTCTCCCCCGAAAGCGAAGAATACCGCGGCGCCGTCGAAGGAGACGAAGACGAAAGAGCCTTTTGCGCTCACCAAGGAACCGCATACCCCTGGCTCCTTTCCTTCTACGCCGACGCCCTCATGGCAGTCCACAAAAACTCATGCATCGCCCAACTCCGACGCATCGCAGAAGGCTTCGAGGAGGTCATCAAGGACCACGGCATCGGCTCAATCAGCGAAAACTACAACGGAAACCCACCCTACAAGAGCGAAGGATGCATCTCCATGGCAACCAGCGTAGCAGCAGTACTCAAACTCCTGAAACTCGTAGAACCCAAATAACACACCCATGAAAGTACTAATGTTCGGATGGGAGTTTCCGCCTCACATCAGCGGAGGACTCGGAACAGCTTGCTACGGCATCACCCGAGGGCTGGCCACCATCCCTGACCTCAAAGTCCTTTTCGTCGTCCCTAAAGCTTTCGGCGACGAAGACAAAAGCAAAGTCGAGGACATAATCGGAGCTAACAACATCTCCATCTGCAACAAAAAGATTCGCTACGCCCACCAGTCCCGACAACTCGACTACATCGAAGTCGAATCCCAACTCGTCCCCTACACCGACCCCGACAACTACTACAAACTGCGCTCCCTCAACGTGGGCGACGGCTTCAAGTACTTCCAGACCGACGACGAAGGCAAATTCCACTTCTCCGGCGGCTACGGCAGCCAACTCCTGCAAGAAATACGCAACTACGCCATCATCGGCAACATCATCGCGCAAGAAAACGACTTCGACGTAATCCACGCCCACGACTGGCTCACCTACCCAGCAGGCATCGCAGCCAAAGAGGCCACCGGCAAACCACTCGTCGTCCACGTCCACGCCACAGACTTCGACCGCTCCGGCGGACAAGTCAACCCCGTCGTCTTCGACATCGAGAAACGAGGCATGGAAGCCGCCGACAAAGTCATCACCGTCTCCAACCTCACCCGCAACACGGTCATCGAGAAATACGGCATCCCAGCCGACAAGGTCGTCACCGTCTACAACGCCGTCGACCCCATCAGAAGCGACTACAACAACTTCGTCAACAAAGGCCTCGACGAGAAAATCATCACCTTCCTCGGCCGCATCACAATGCAAAAAGGCCCCGAATTCTTCATCGAAG
This sequence comes from Bacteroidales bacterium, assembly GCA_017390085.1. Taxonomy (GTDB): domain Bacteria; phylum Bacteroidota; class Bacteroidia; order Bacteroidales; family Marinilabiliaceae; genus W3P20-009. The sequence continues at coordinate 5,786 of JAFPDB010000052.1, forward strand.
CCGCGCACAAAGTCCTCCAGAAAATGGACAACGTCCGATTCGTCATGGCCGGCAACGGCGACATGATGGAGAAAATGGTACGCAGGGCCGCAAGCCTCAAAATCATGGACAAGTTCAGCTTCACGGGCTTCCTCCGCGGACAAGACGTCTACTCCATGCTCCGCATGAGCGACCTCTACGTCATGCCTTCCGTCTCCGAACCATTCGGCATCTCGCCACTCGAAGCCATGCAAAGCAACGTCCCTGTCCTAATCTCCTACCAAAGCGGCGTGGCCGAAATCCTCACCTACGCCATCAAGACCGACTTCTGGGACGTCGACGCCATGGCCGACGCCATGTACGGAGTTCTCAACTACCCCTCGCTCGGCAAGATGTTCGCCAAATACGGCAAAGAGGAAGTCGACTCACTCAAATGGGAGAACTCCGCAAGACAAATAAAGAAAGTTTACGACTCGGTGGTTCGCTAAGCGCAGCCCTCCCCCGAAAACCACATACAATCAAAGAAATCTAAGACAATGAAGAAAATTTGCTTATACTTCCAGCTCCATCAACCGGTAAGGCTGCGCCGTTACAGGTTCTTCGACATCGGCAACGACCACTACTACTACGACGACTACGCCAACGAGAGCAACATCAATAAACTCGCCCACACCTGCTACCTCCCAACCAACAAGATCCTCACGGACCTGCTCAAGCAGTTCAAAGGCAAATTCTCCGTCGCGCTCTCCATCAGCGGAACCCTCCTCGACCAACTCAAAATCTACGCCCCCGAAGTCATCGACAGCTTCAAAGCCATGGCTCAGACCGGCGGCGTAGAATTCCTCGCCGAGACATACGCAAGTTCGCTCGCCTCAATACGCGACACCGACGAGTTCAAACGCCAAGTCTCCGCACACGTCAAAACCATCGAAGATACTTTCGGACAGACACCCACAGCCTTCCGCAACACCCAGCTCATCTACTCCGACCAAATCGGCGAGACCGTCTCCTCAATGGGCTTCAAAGTCATGCTCGCCGAGGGCGCCAAGCAAACACTCGGATGGAAAAGCCCGGACTACCTCTATTGCAACGCCATAGACCCGCACCTCAAAGTCCTCGCCCGCAACTACCACCTCAGCGACGACATCGCGCTCCGCTTCTCCAACCAAGGATGGACCGAATGGCCCCTCACCGCCCAAAAATTCAAAGGCTGGCTCGACAACCTCGACGCCTCCGAAGAAGTCATCAACCTCTTCATGGACTATGAGACATTCGGCGCCGTCCAACCAGCCGAATCCGGCATCTTCGAATTCCTCAAAGCTCTACCAGCCGTCTTCCTCGAAGACAAGAACTACGCCTTCACCACTCCGAGCCAAGCCGCACAAAAACTCCAGCCCAAATCCGCAATCAACGTCCCCACGGCCACAAGCTGGGTCGACGAAGAACGCGACCTCACCGCATGGCTCGGCAACGAGATGCAACAGGAAGCCGTCGACAAACTCTACGCCCTCGCCCCCGTCGTCGCGCAATGCACCGACCAGACTATTCTCAAAGACTGGGAATACCTCCAAGCCACCGAGAACTTCTACTTCATGGGCACCAAATTCTTCGCCAACGGAGCCTCACACACCTACCAGTCGCCATACCCCACCCCCTACGAGGCCTTCATCAACTACATGAACATCCTCAGCGACTTCGCCGAACGACTCCGCCACGCCGTCCCCAACAACGACAACAACGAAGTCAAGAGCCTCAAAGCCGAGAACGACCTTCTACAAAACGAGATATCCTCACTCAAGAAGCAACTCGTCAAGGCCGGCGTCCAGCCCGCAGCCGCCCCAGCCAAGAAGGCCCCCGCACGTCGAAAGGCAGCCGCCTCCAAAGAGACCCCAGCCGAAGAAAAGACGACGACAAAACGCGCCACAAGCAAAAAAACTGCCCCCAAGGATTAAAAACCTCTATAAAAACAGCCGATGGATGTGGCCCCGTACCCCACTACCTTAATTACCAAACTTTAAAAATACACCCCTAACCCCTGGTACACGACCACACCCATCGAGCTTCACTAAAACTCAAGAAAAAAACGACAATGGACATCAAGCAAAACTTCGCCCCATCCGCCGAGCCCATGTGGAAGTCAATCATAGTCAAGTCCAAGCTCCCTAAAGAGCTGGCTTGCCTTCACGACCTCTCGCGCAACATCTGGTGGGTGTGGAACTATGAAGCCACTGAGCTTTTCAACGAAATCGACTCCGAACTCTGGCACCAAGTCGAGAAAAACCCCATCCTCCTCCTCGAGCGCGTCTCATACGTCAGGCTCAACGAACTGGCCAAAGACCTCGACTTCGTCTCCCGACTCAACGGCATCTACGCCAAATTCCAATCCTACCTCGAGCAACCATTCGCCTACGAGCCCTCCATCGCCTACTTCAGCATGGAATACGGCCTCGCCAACATCCTCAAAATCTACTCCGGCGGCCTTGGCATCCTCGCTGGCGACTACCTCAAAGAGGCATCCGACAGCCGCGTCAACATGACCGCCATCGGACTCCTCTACCGCTACGGATACTTCAAACAGAGCCTCTCCATCAATGGAGAGCAGCAAGCCATCTACGAAGCGCAAAACTTCCAGAACCTCCCAATCGACGAAGTCCGCACCCCTGACGGCAAGCAGCTCTACGTCCCCATCAACTTCCCTGGCCGACAAGTCCAACTCAAAGTCTGGAGAGTCAACGTCGGACGCGTCAGCCTCTACCTGCTCGACGCCGACCATCCCCTCAACAACGCCGAGGACCGCAACCTCACCCACACCCTCTACGGCGGCGACTGGGAAAACCGCATCAAGCAGGAAATCATCCTCGGCATGGGTGGCGTCCGCCTCCTCAACGCCCTCGGCATCAAGAGCGACATCTACCACTGCAACGAGGGTCACGCCGCGCTACTTAACATCCAGCGACTCATCGACCTAACCGACAAAGGCCTCAACTTCCAAGAGGCACTCGAAGTCGTCCGCGCATCATCACTCTTCACAACCCACACCCCCGTACCCGCTGGCCACGACAAGTTCGACGAGAGCCTCGTCGGCAAGTACCTCGGCCACGTGCCCGAGCTGCTCGGCATCTCTTGGCAACAGTTCATACAGCTCGGCCGCGAAAACGACGGCAAGTTCTCCATGAGCGTCCTCGCCGCCTACACCTCCCAAGAGATGAACGGCGTCAGCTGGCTCCACGGCGAAGTCACCAAGAGCATGTTCAAACACCTCTGGCCCGGCTTCACCGCCGACGAACTCCACATCAACTACGTCACCAACGGCGTCCACTACGGCACATGGACCTCGAGCGAGATGCAACGCTTCAACAAGAAGTACCTCGACTCCGAACTCCTCAAAGACGTTTCCAACAAAACCTACTGGGAGAAAATCCAAAGCGTCGACGACACCGCAATCTGGGATGTCCGCCGTGCCCTCAAAAAGAAGCTCTACGACTACATCCACTCTTGCAAGGAGAAAACCCTCTACACCACCAACGACCCAAGCCGCGCACTCGACGTCATCGAGGGACTCAACCCCAACGCCCTCACCATCGGCTTCGCACGCCGTTTCGCCACCTACAAGAGGGCGCACCTCCTCTTCACCGACCTCGAGCGCCTCTCGCGCATCGTCAACAACCCAGACCGCCCCGTCCAGTTCGTCTTCGCAGGCAAGGCACACCCAGCCGACCAAGGTGGCCAAAACCTCATCAAGAACATCGTTGAGATTTCGCACCGCCCCGAATTCATCGGCAAAATCGTCTTCCTCGAGAACTACGACATGGAACTCGCTCACCGTCTCGTAAGCGGCGTCGACGTATGGATGAACATGCCTACGCGTCCTCTTGAGGCATCCGGAACGTCCGGCCAGAAAGCCGAGCTCAACGGCGTAGTCAACTTCTCCGTCCTCGACGGCTGGTGGTACGAAGGCTACAAGAAAGGCGCCGGCTGGGCTCTCACCGACAAGCAGACCTATCAGGACAGCAGGTACCAGGACGAGCTCGACGCCACGACCATCTACTACATGCTCGAGCAGGAGATCATCCCTCTCTACTACGACCAGCAAGACGAGATCCCTCACCGCTGGATTCAGGTCATCAAGAACTCCCTCTGCCAAATCGCGCCCGAGTTCACGACCAAGCGCATGATCACCGACTACCTCAACCGCTTCTACCTCCCGCAGGCCACACGCGCCGCCAAGCTCGTCGCCGACGACTACAAGGCAGCTCGCGACCTCACATCCTGGAAGAGCAAGGTACGCAACATCTGGGATCAAATCCGCATCATCAACGTCGACATGCCAGACATCGCCAAGGAGCAGCTCGGCATCGGTGAGACCTATCCCATCTCCGTCACCCTCGACAAGGTTGATGCCGACATCGACCTCGGCCTCGAAATGGTCTTCGCCAGCGGCGACGACGAGAACAACATGAAAGTCGTTCACGCCGAGCCGTTCACGGTCGTCGAGCGCAACGGCTCCCAGGTCACCTATCAGGTCTCCCTCTCGCTCAACTACCCTGGCGTATTCCGCTTCGGCTTGCGCATATTCCCTTCCAACCCGCTCCTCCCCCACAAGCAAGACTTCCCCTTGCTCAAGTGGATCTAAGAAGCCAGCGCCATACGCTCGTAGCATGATACGAGCCGCGGCCTAATCTCCAATACCGCGCCCCCAAGCCTACTATAGCTTGCGGGGTGCTTCTTTTATAGACCCTCAGCGCTACACCTTCCAAACACGATATCCTCATGATTATCAGACAGGCCACTCTTGCCGACATCCCTCGCGTCATGAACATTCTCGACATTGCGCACGAGACCATGAGGCGCACGGGCAACCCCACCCAATGGCCCGACACATACCCAAGCCTCGAACTCGTCACCAACGACGTCGTCGCACGCCACGCCTACGTCATTCTCCACAACGACTCCATTGTCGCCACGTTCACTCTCATGCCATCGCCCGAACCCGTCTACGCCGACCTTACAGGCCCGGGTTGGCTCGACGACGTGCTGCCCTACCACGTCATCCACCGGGTGGCGGCCGCCCCCAACGTCCATGGCGTCTTCGATGCCATGATCCGCTTCTGCGAGTCCGTTACCGACAACCTGCGCATCGACACCCACCCCGACAACGTCATCATGCGCCATTGCATACTCAAACACGGTTTCTCGTTTTGCGGCACCGTCTTCTACCCTGGCGGCGGCTATCGCATCGCCTTCCAACGACTAAAGAACACTCGCAAAGCCTAACTCCTGTCCAAATCCGCACAACGCCCCTCACCCTGCAAAGAAAGCCCCTCTTCCACGAGGGTCACTCCGTTAAATGAGCCACTTCTTCAATCACATTACTAACATTTATCACAATTTTGCCTTGCAACGTACTGAAAATTTACTAACTTTGCAGTGCAATCGAGAGGGAAGCACCCTTAAAGACATATTGCGGGATGGAGCAGTGGTAGCTCGTTGGGCTCATAACCCAAAGGTCAGTCGTTCGAGTCGGCTTCCCGCTACACTCCGAAGCCCTTGCCTCTCTTGAGGCGAGGGCTTCGCTCTTTCATAGCTACCTACAACCATCCCTTCTTCCACACACAAAACTATCAGCGGCGACAAGGAATTTCACCTTGCCGCCGCTGACTTATTATTACGAGGGGTCTTTTACCTGACCTCCCATTCAAAAATCGCCGAAGTCTTCTGCTCGGGCAACTTGAATTCCAGTTTCAGGGCTTTCGTCCTGACGGGAGCGAAGTTCACGATGCACGGCTCGCCCTTCTTTATCGGGTATGCGTCAGCATCCGACACGGGCGACCATTGCCCGGCCTCGTCTTGGTAATATATGGCCCACGACCGCGGCATTTGGCACTCGCCCCACGGCTGGTCGTCATACCAGTAGACGACGCAACTCCTCACGTCGGTCGGCTCCGAAAATGTGTAGCTGGCCCACTCGGTGCCATTCCTGCGCTGGTGCCATTGGCAGAAGGGCACGCTCCTGTCGCACTCGCCCTCTGGCACGAGTCCGTCGCTAAGGCTCTCGCCCGCCGAGATTGTAGGTGACGAGAACTCCACTCTCGCCTTCGAGGCCAATGTGGCGGGCGCATTGGGCTTTACGGCCCTCATGTCTTGCGCCATCCACACTTTCATGTTGCCCGCCCCGCGATGCGCCCACGCAAAGTAGGGTATCAACTTGAGCTTGTGATCCGATACCGTGAGACGGCCGTCGTCGCCAATCTTCAGGCTCTGCGCGTCGGTCGTCAGGCTTACGACGCTCTGACCCTTATATAGAGCGAGAACGTCTTTGAGCGAGTCGGCAATGAATGTGGCGTCGGACATTGTCGAGATGGCGAACTTGGGTGATTGGTTCACCAGTACGCTCATGATGTCGAAGTCGTTGTCGGCCCATTCGGCGCAGTACACCACGGGTCCGCGCTCTATGGCCACCTGGCCACGGTCGGCGTCGACTTTCACGTTGGCCCTGACGGTGCGGGGCTCCATGTCGAAATGCACGTTCACGACGTCGCCTTTCTTCCACTTTCGCCCTATGCTGAGGTAGCCGTCGGCTCCGACCGACGTCGCGACCTCCTGTCCATTGACATTGACGGTGTAGCCGAGTCGTTTCCCGTCGGTATAGTAGTATAAGTCCGAAGGCACGGGTTGCCCTTTCACCCAACCTGGGATTCGCACTTTGAGGTCGAACATCCCAGCCCGGTTCTCGTCCACCTTTATGGCTATGTCGCCGTCCCACGGGTAGTTGGTCTTCTGCGAAATCTTCACGCCCTTCCCGCACACGCTGAGCGACGAGGTGTTTTCAAGAAACAGGTTGACGTAGACGCTGCGGTCCTTGACGGCGTAGACGTAGCCGGGCAGCGAGGGCAGGAACCTGCATATGTTGCTCGGGCAGCACGCGCAACCAAACCACGCCTGACGCCTGTGCTGCCCCATGCTCTCGAGGGGGTTGGGGTAGTAGAAGCCGCCGCCGTCCATCGACACGCCGCTTATGAGGCCGTTGTAGAGGCTGCGCTCCAAGACGTCGAAGTATTTGCTCTCGCCGTGGAGCAGGAAGAGGCGGTAGTTGACGTAGACGTTGCCAATGGCGGCGCACGTCTCGCAATAGGCACTCATGTTGGGCAATTCGTAGTTAGCCCCGAAGGCCTCGCCCATGCTCGTGGCGCCGATGCCGCCCGTGACGTAGAGTTTCTTGCCGACAATGTTCTCCCATATCTTGTCGATGGCGCGGATGTAGGCCGTGTCGCCGGTCAAAGCCGCCACGTCCGCCATTCCGGCGTACATATACGCCGCCCGCACCGCATGGCCCACGGCCTCGTCTTGCTCGACGACGGGCAAGTGGCTCTGCGAATACGGGGTCTTGATAGTGGTCTTGCC
>JAFPDB010000053.1 GCA_017390085.1 Bacteroidales bacterium
GAAGATGTACCGCGAGAAGATTACCGACGTCCTCGGTTCTGACAAAAAGCTCGCCCAGCTTTAATGGCTGCCGCTTGACGCATGTCAAGCAGTGTGCATAAATACCATACGACGCCCATCTGGCAATCAAAAGCCGGGTGGGTGTCGTCTTTTTGTCGTAACCTTATTCTCGTCTCGAAGCGGCGACTTCACAGCTCTTTAATGACAGTGAATAGTCGCCGTCGCAGTTCTGTAACATGGCGGGCGCATCTTTGCGAAGACAAAAAAGGAACGACAAGAAATGACCAAAAGAAAAAGTTACAAAGCGAGATTATTGGCGGCAATGGCCGCTCTGGCGACGTGCGTTTCGGCAATGGCCGGCGGCCCCCTGAAGGGTAGGGTGGTCGACAAGTCGACAGGTGAAGCCCTCTTCGGCGTGACGGTGCAAGTCGAGGGCACTGCAAACGGCTCCGTCACCGACTTCGACGGCAACTATGAGATAAAGAATACGCCCGATGCGGCATATAACGTCGTCGTAAAGTACATTGGTTATCAGACTCTTACTATAGGCTGCGCGGCATCGAAGCGAGTTCTCGACATAGGTATGGAGAGCGAGAACGTGGCCGTCGAGACCGTCACCGTAGTGGCCCAAGCCCGGCAGAATACGGAGAACGCCATGCTAAAGTCCATGAAGTCGAGCCTCTCCGTCGAGAGCGGGATATCGGCCCAGCAGATTCAAAAGGCACAAGACTCCAACGCCTCCGAAGTCGTCAGGCGAATACCCGGAATCTCCATCATCGACGACAAGTTCGTAATGGTCCGCGGCCTCTCGCAACGATATAACAACGTATGGGTCAATGGTGGGGCTGTGCCAAGCTCCGAGGCCGACTCTCGAGCCTTCTCGTTCGACATCATACCGGCCTCGCAGCTCGACAACATGGTGATTGTCAAATCGCCGTCGCCCGAGTACCCGGCCGACTACTCTGGCGGCTTCATAATAATCAGGACCAAAGACGTGCCGCTCGTCAACTCCATCGGCTTCGGCGTAAGCGGCAATTTCAACACTCAGACGCACGGCCGGACTTTCCTCGAAGGGAAGAAGAGCCCAACCGATTGGATTGGTTTCGACAACGGGATGCGAATGATTGACGGCGGCATCAAGGCAGGCCTGAAGCCCATTGCGGGCGACGGCATCGACCTTCAATGCAACGGCTTCAACAACAACTGGAAGGCATACAGCTCAGCGCCCGTGGCTGACTTCTCGTCCCATTTCGCCATCAACAGGATATGGGAGTTCTCAGACCGCAAGCTGAGCCTCCTCGGCGCGGCGAATTACTCAAATCAGCATAGGCGATACGCCGATATGCAGAACTGCCTCTACGGCGTCTACGACACCCATAACGACCGCAGCAACTACCTCCACAAGAATGTCGACCAGCAGTATAACCACAACGTGCGTCTCGGCGCGATGCTCAACATGGCCTTCGTAGGCGAGGCGGGCAAGAATCGCATTGAGTTCAAAAACATATTCAACCAGCTCGGCAAGAGCCGCTACACGAGCCGTACGGGTGTCAACGCCCAAGGAGACAATACCGTCAGCGCGGAACTTCTATACCAGAGCCGCATGACGTACAACGGCCAGCTCACAGGCAAGCACAAGCTCGAGGACGGGGCCATGGACTGGGGCTTTGGAGTGGCCCTCTCCAACCGCGATATGCCCGACCGCAAACGCTATCAGCTCAACGACAAGATGGAGACGGGCGTCATAGCCCTCTCCGCCAGCAACGACATAAGCCGTGAGTTCACAAGGCTCGACGAGAGCGTCCTTTCCGCCAACTATAACTTCGAGCACGCCATCGGCCTCGACGCGTGGAAGCCTACGCTCAAAGCCGGCCTCTTTGCCGAACGGCGTCAGAGGGAGTATTTCACCAGGAATTTCATCTACAACTGGAACTACGCCAACAACAACCTTCCCGAAGGTTTTAGGCGCATGGACGTTGCTACGCAACTCCTTGTGGACGAGAACTATGGGGCGGACAAGCTGTACCTCTTGGAAGAGGTCAAGTGGCGCAACAACTATGAGGGCGAGAATCAGCTCGGCGCAGCCTACGTGGCACTCAATATGCCTTTCGGACCCGTCAACGTCTATGCCGGAGTTCGTTTTGAGGCCAATAAGATGACCCTCACCAGCCATACGCGCGACTACGAGGCCAGCCCGATGGACAAGGATTACAAGAGCCACGACCTCTTCCCCTCCGTCAACGTCTCCTACAACGTCAACGACAAGAATATCGTCCGATTCGCCTACGGCAAGTCGGTCAACAGGGCAGAGTTCCGCGAAGTGTCGCCGTCAGTCTTCTACGACTTCGACCTTGCAGCCGACGTCATGGGCAACACGGAGCTCGACGCCTGCTACGTCCAAAACTTCGACCTCCGCTACGAGTGGTACCCGTCGGCCAGCGAGCTCGTCAGCGTGGCCCTGTTCTGCAAGCATTTCGACTCGCCGATAGAGTGGACCTATACCGTCCAGGGCGGCACCGACCTCACGTATAGCTACAAGAACGCCAAGTCCGCGCGAAACTACGGCGTGGAGATTGAGGCGCGCAAAAACCTCGGGTTTGTGGGCATCGAGAGCCTCAGCGTCTCCGCCAACGCAAGCCTAATCAAGAGCAAAGTGGAGTTTGAGGCCGGAAGCCGTGAGAAGGACCGTCCCATGCAAGGGCAGTCGCCATACCTTGTCAATGTGGGCCTGTTCTACGCCCCTCAGGATGGCAAACTTAGCGTCGGCGCACTGTACAACGTCATTGGCAAGCGAATCATTGGCGTAGGTCGAAGCGTCGGCACAACAGGGGGCGACGACTCGGCCAACATCCCCCACAGCTACGAGATGCCCCGCAACGTGGTCGACCTCTCAGCCCGATACAAGTTCACCGACAAGATTGAACTTAGCCTCGCCGTGCGCGACCTGCTCAACACCAAAGTGCGTTTCGAGCAGCAGACCGACGCCCTGCATCCCGACGGCTCGACAACGGAGGTGGACGAGGTCACGAAGAGTTACCGCCCCGGCGTCAACATCAACCTCGGACTCAATTTCAAATTCTGAATTTTTAAGAAACAACACATACCTAAAAAAACATGAAAAAGAACTACTTACTCGTCTGGTCTCTCATGGCCAGCATGGTTGCTGCTCCTGCGTTCGTGGCTTGCGACGACGACGATGACGATTCGCCAAGTCAGCCTACCTACAACTGGAGCGAGGACGGCGGCCTGAAGGCTTGCGACAATCTCCTCTTCGAAGGTAACGTAATCGGCAACGGCGACCAAGGCTTCGTCTTCAATGGCGAGCAGACGCTGAAGAAGGGCACCTACACCCTCAAGGGCTGGGTCTACATTGCCGACGGCGCAACGCTCACCATCGAGCCTGGCACAATCATCAAGGGCGACAAGCAGACCAAGGCTGCCCTCATCGTCGAGCGTGGCGGCAAGCTCTTTGCCAAGGGTTCTGCCAAGGAGCCTATCGTCTTCACGTCCGAGAATGCCGCTGGCAGCCGTAAGCCGGGCGACTGGGGCGGTCTCATCATCTGCGGCAAGGCTCGCAACAATCAGGTCGAGATGCAAATCGAGGGCGGCCCGCGCAGCAAGCACGGCGGCGACGACGACAACGACAACAGCGGCGTCATCAGCTACGTGCGCATAGAGTTTGCCGGCTACCCCTTCGCCGCCGACAAGGAGATTAACGGCCTCACGCTCGGCTCTGTCGGCAGCGCTACGCAGATTGACCACGTGCAGGTCTCGTATTGCAACGACGACAGCTTCGAGTGGTTCGGCGGCACCGTCAACTGCAACCACCTTGTCGCGTTCCGCGGATGGGACGACGAGTTCGACACCGACAACGGCTTCAGCGGTAAGGTTCAATATTGCCTCAGTGTCCGTGACCCTCGCCTCGCCGACACGAGCCGCTCCAACGGCTTCGAGAGCGACAACTGCGCCGATGGCGCGTCTGTAACGCCCTATACTACGGCCACTTTCTCTAACGTCACGTTTATTGGCCCCATTGGTCAAGACGAGGCGTTTGTCAACGACGAGAGCTATATCAATGGCGGCTCCGTATACCCCAACAACGGCTCTTCGCTTGGTAAGTTCCAGGCTGCCATGCACGTACGCCGCTCCAGCCGTCTCTCTTGCTTCAACTCCATAGCCGTGGGTTGGCCTATTGGCTTGATTATCGACAGCGAAAAGGGCAACACTCAGGCTCTTGCCACAGAGGGCAACCTCAAGCTCAACAACATATGGTTTGCCGGCATGGAGCTTCTCGGTGCCGATTGCAACAAGGCCACCAAGGATGCGCTCTACAATTATGAGACAAAGGAGTACGACGAGGCAAAGAACTCCTTCTCTCACGACTTCTTCCTTGCTCAAAAAGGCAACAAGCAGTGCGATACTGAAAACCTCGCCCTCACGTCTGGCGACAGCAAGGTTGGCGTAAACTACATGCCAAGCGCCGGCAGCGCAGTCCTCTCCGCCGCCGACTTCTCCGCCGCTCTCTTGGCCTCTGGTTTTGAGAAGGTTAGCTATATCGGTGCTTTCTCGGATACGGACGATTGGACTGAGGGATGGACAGAGTTCGACCCACAGAATGCGGCATATTAGTCTTTAGAGGCTAAACAGGGCATTCTCTCTCGGCCCCGTGTCTCGCCTAAAGCGAGGCGCGGGGCTTTGGCGTTGATGGGCGTCGGTTGCCGATTTCTTACTGGCGAAAGGTGCGGATTATCTCGTCCATATGCATTACCGCGGCATGGTGAGCAGCCCGCTCGACGTGATTACGTTCGTAATCTTGAGCCTTGGTATGTCCTACAGCTTCTACAAGTTTAACTCCTTCTACAAGAACGTCACCTTTCCGTCCCTAAAGCTGCGTCGGGCGAAGCCTGCGGCCTGATTGTTGGTCTCGAAGGATTTGGAGTGACGTTGTTTGTGAAAAATGCCCCCGATGGTGTTGGTTTTCCTCCGTGAACTCGCTTTCTTTGCGTAATACCTTATTCAATCAACACGACATCGCCAATATGACCGCCGTACAGACCGCCGCCCCGA
>JAFPDB010000054.1 GCA_017390085.1 Bacteroidales bacterium
CCCTGCGCGAGTGCGCCATGCTCGCCGGCACCTGCAACAGCCCCTATTACTACAATCCCCGCCGCAATTTCTACACCCGCGCCAAGGAGGGCGTCGATTACGTTGCCATCACCAACAATCGCACGGATTACGTTCTGCGCTGCATGTATGAGAACCAGTTCATTACCTGGGAGCAGTATCAGGAGGCGCTGAACCCCGTGACGGCCCGCGTGCTGGAGAAGGATCCGGCCACGGGCGGCGGTATGTATGAGTATCCCCATTATGTCGAATATGCCGTGAGCGAAGTGGTCAACATCCTGCTGGAGCTGGAGGACCTCGAAAATACCCCGACCAACCGCAGCGCCATGGAAAACAAGCTGCGCACCGGCGGCTACCGCGTGGTGCTGGCCATCGACACGGCAAGCCGCGGCGAGAAGGGCGTGACGGCGGCCTAAAACGAGAGAGACGAGGACTATGACGAGGGCCAGGAAAAGCATGGTCTCGTAGCCATTGGCGAGCGGCCACGCGCGAGCTATGTAGCCACGAATGGCAAGCGCGGCCGCCTGCGACGCCGCGGAGAGAATTGACAGGATGGCGAAAAGCCGCGAAGGCACGGGATGCCCGCGGAGGGTGGCTCGCATGACGAGAAAAAGCAGCAGCAGTCCTACGAAGAGCTGGAACTTGAAGAGCAGCGCGACAGGCCTAAGGCGCGCATAGCCAACCTCTACCGAACGGCGAAAAGAGGGGATGGGCTCGGGAGCAAGACGAAAAGCCGTACCGTCGGTGAGGGCGATGATGGCTTGCAGGCGGTCGTTGATGTCGAGGGCGGCCTTGTCGGCGTCGCGGATGTAGGGGGAGAGGATATATGAGTCGTCGGGTACGAAGAGCGATTTGGCTGAAATGTAGCCGTCTACGGGGTGAAGCCCGAAAGACCGGGCCGCAGACTCGTTCTTTACGCGGATCATTGGGACGTTTTGCCACTCTTCTGGGGAGGTGAGCCATGCCAGGACGACGGTTTGGGGAGAAAGACCGCGGAAAGATGTGGAGCCCGTGACTTTGAGGAGGAAATCGAAGCAATAGGTATCGACAGGGGTGTGGCGGTCGCGATATATGATGTCGAGTTGCGAAAATCTCTCAACCTTGTCGGGCGAGGGGATGGGGGCGTGAGGAGGCGTGGAATCGGAGCAAGACGTTAGCGACAGAAGGGCAAGAACGACGGGCGCGGAGCCGCGGAGCAGTCGTCGGAAACGGCCTCTCGGGTTGGCCATTATTAAGACGAAAGAGATGATGGTGAGCAGGTAGCCGGCGTAGGAGACGGTCATTCCCCAAGGGTCGTGATTGACGGTGAGAATCGTCCCTCGGGCATCGGGATCGTAGCTCGACTGGTAGAAGCGGTAGCCGTCGACGGAGAGGACCCGATTCATCGACACGCGGCAGGCTCGACCGTCGACTCGGAGATGGGAGACGTAGTCCAAAGGGGCATCGGTATGGGGGTAGCAGACGATTTGGAACGAGTCGAGCGACACGATGACCGGAAGTGGGACGGGGCGATGAGGCTCGCCGGAAGAGAGGAACTCCGTTGAGGACTGCCCTTGACGGAGGTGGAGCAGGCCGTCGGTGGCGGTAAGCCTGGTGAGCAGGGCTCCAAGAGCAACAATGGCCAGTGAGAAATGTAAGAGCAGGGCGGGTCGGCAGTGGCGGAGACGGCGCACGACGAGAATAAGCCCCGGGACGACAACCATCGCGATGAGGAAGGCAAACCACCATGAACCGTAGACATACCTATGGACGAAGGGGGTGCCACATTGCCACTCGACAAAGGTCGCGGAGGCAAGGACAGCAAGGAGAAGCAGATAGGCGAGCCGGATGAAAGTGGTCATGGGAGGTTTGGAACAACAACCGGTATTAAATGGGCGACATGGACAACAACGGGGGGCGAAACTCTGGAGTTCTTATGAGGAAAACAATGGACAGGATGGGGTTGGCATCCTGCCCATTGGCAACGTCTTATCAGAATGGCGGGTAAGAAAGTTTGCGCGGCGCGACGGCGATGCACTCCATCTCGATGAGCCATGCGGGTCGGCAGACGGGCGCGAGCGTGAGCATGGTGGGCGTATTGGGGAACCTGTCGGCAAACATGGCCCGGACGGTGCCGGCATCGGCGATGTCGCGCAGGTAGACCACAATCTGGAAAATGTCTTCCATCGTCATGTCGGCCTCGGCAAGGAGAGCCTCGACGTTGTCCCACATACGGAGTGTCTGTGCGCGGATGTCGCCAAGATAAAGCACCTGTCCCTTGTTGTCGATGGAGGCTGTTCCGGAGATGTAGGCGTGCGCGCGGTCGCCGAACTCGAGCAGAGTTCCTCTCTCGAACGTGACACCGTAGTCGAAGGTCTTGTTGAGGTGTGTCAGTGCGTAGAGGTAGCGTTGCTGCTGTGGCTGGAAGCCGAGGAGCGAGAAGGTGCCGAGCTGGATTATGGACTCAGGGTCGGATGGCAGGCCTCCAATTCCGGTCGAAGAGATGTAGTGGGTTTGTGGCGTGAGTCCGTTGGCCTCGAAATTGGCTTTTCTGGCGCGAACCATTCCCGCGTATTGGGTGTCGACGTCGCGGACGTAGAACCAAGTGCGGATGCAGTTGCGCTCTATTGTAGCGCCATGTCGCAAGAGCGAGCCTTCGAAAGCCTCAAGAAGCCGTTGGGTCTGGTGTGCGGAGTCGCCGTGGGGGTGCGTCATGCCCATTTTCCACAGCTGGACATAGCCGTTGTGCTCGACGACGGTCACGCCGTCGGCATCGGTATGCGACTCGACGCCTTTTTGGAGATAGACCCAGAGCGCGAGCTTTCCGCCGTCGAGGGGCGGCTGCTGGATGCATGAGACGGAACCGTCGGAGAGGTCGGTCATGATGGGCGTCTGATTGCAAGCGTCGGAAAGGAAATACCTCTTGAAGATGACCTTGGCGCCCTCAAGATCCGGGAGGGCAAGAAGGTCGCGCTCGGCCAGAAGCATACGCGCGTATTGGTCGGGAAAGAGTTCGCCACGCGGGTCGATATGAATCATGGCGTGGAACTCCCCCACCCCGCCGTCGACGGGGGTGAAAGATGCGAGCTGAATGGTCGCGCCCGTTTGGCCGCTGATGTACTTATCGAATTTCTTCACGATTAACTCATTGAAAATAAGCGAGGAGAGTTCATCACTCCTCAATATTGTCGACCCAGGCCTTGATAAGCTCGAGGAGCTGCTGCCTCCCTTGCTCAACGAAGAAAGGCCTATGGTCGTAGTGGACATTATCGTCGCCTTCGGAAAGGACCTTGACCAGGAAACTATTGTCGGCATCGCCCGGGACGACAAGAACCTGCGATGGCGACTTGGCCGAAGGTTCGCCGACGAGTCGCGAATAGGCCTCGTCGGGAGTCAAGGCCAGCCCTGCAGGGGGCGCGTCGCCCTGATGGCACCTGAAGCAGCTAAGACCTTGGAACACAGCCGCATTGACTGCGCCGAATCGTGAGACGTCGACGCTGCCTAGTTCGAGAGTCATGACCTCATCGGGGTCTTGCCCCTCGGGAATCTCGTAGGCGAAGATTGTCGCCTGGCGCTGGCGCAGGACATTGGCTACGGCAATTTGGACGGACGTGACTGACGTGGGGATGCGGTTGAGCGTAATGGTGTCGGCCTGCCCGGGGGCGGAGCGCAGGAGATTCTTTTGGATGAGGGAGTATTCGCTCTCGTCGTCGTAGCCCGCAAGGACGGGAGCGAAAGAGTCGTCCCAGTCGTCTTGGCCTGAGAGTGAGGCAACGACCCGCACGGTGTAGAACTTCGTGTCGTCCACAAATACGGGGTCGTCCACATGACCATCGTCGCAGGCGGCCAAGGCCAGCAGAAGCGCGATGGACGGGATTTTAAAGTTAAGACAAAAACTCGTCATGGAAAGCGTCAAAAGCTCAATGGGGTTAGAATGTGTACTGGAGCTGCACTCGCGCTGAGTGCATGGCCAGGCCGAGGTCGTCGTTGTCGCGGTCGAGCTGCGTCTCGTGGCCTGTGCGTCCGATATATTGGTACATGGCGGAGAGCTTCAGGCCGGAATTCCTGACGAAAAAGTTGAAGCCGGCGGCGGGGCTGTTGAGGATTCCGTCGGTCGTAGAGCCATTGCGGTCATAGAGGTCGTAGCGGGCCGTGACTTGCCATTGAGGATGGACAAAATAGCCGACATTGAGATAGGCTCCCCAGAAATTGTAGGTGGAGGAGATTTTCTGACGCTCGGTGAAAGAGACGTGCATGAGGTAGGCCTCGGCGCCTACGTAGAGCCTATTGTGCAGCCAGCTTAGCTCGAATCCGGCGCGGGTGTCGTTGGTGCTCTCGTTCTCGCTCTCGACATTGATGCTTCCCGAGACTGCCACCTCGAGCCTATCTTGATCGAGGAACTTGGAATTGCCTTGCGTTCGCGGCATGGGGCCGAAAGGCGTCCACGACAGGCGCGCCGCGTAGAGGAGTGAAGGGATGCCCCAGTCGTCGGAAAAAGTCTTGGTGGCGGAATTGGTCGAAGAGCCAGTCCCGTTGAAGAGGCCGAGCTCGTAGGAGAAGCAGGGGGAAGCGATGTTGCCATGGAACATCACCCCGAGGTCGAAACCCGTGGCGATGGATGGCGTTACGGCGTTGAGCGAATAGGGGAGTATGACGGAAGCGGTGAGTGAGACGGGGAGTATGGGCATGAGCGACTCTCCGAGCGTGGTGAGGTAGGCGCTCGAGAAGGCGTCTTGAACTTGCCGACTCGCGCGGCGAAGAAATCGTTGGCTCTGACGTCGAACCAGGCCTGCTGCAAAAGCGCGCCGCCCGACGCCGCCGCGTTGATGGAGAGATTGTACGTGACGCGGTTGAAAGCCTTGCCGGTGAAGCCGAGAACGCCGTAGGGTATGGCGAAGCCCGAATTGGCCACATTGTCCTGATTATAGGCCTTGTCGAGCCCCTCGTCGTCGTAGTAATTGAAAGAGGCGTTGGTCTGAATCATCAGATAAGGCTTGAAAGAGAAGCTCTTGTCGGGGCTCTCGATCTGGAACATACGGTCGCTTCCGATGGTGACGACGCCGTTTTCGGCATCGAAACTTTGAGCCACCTCTTGCGCGCAGAGGGCGAGAGGCGCGAGAGAGGCAAACGAGAAGAGAAATAGGGATTTCATATGTTGTGTGGTATAAACTTAGAGTGACTCGAGGAACTTGATGAGGGCCTGCCTGTCGGCGCGGTCCATGTTTTTGAAAAGGTTTTTGGAGGCCTCACCCTCTCCGCCGTGCCAAAGGATGGCCTCGGTAAGGTTGCGCGCCCTGCCGTCGTGGAGGAAATAGGTGTGGCCATTGACTTTTTGTTGCAGTCCGATGCCCCATAGTGGGGTGGTCCGCCACTCGTTGCCTCGCGCCAAGCCGCTGACGTAGTTGTCGTTGAGGCCCACACCCATTATCTCGGATCCCATGTCGTGGAGCAGGTAGTCGGAAAAGGGGTGAATGGTCTGCGACCCGAGCCACGGCAGCTGCGTGCCGTTGAGGAGCGCGGCGCCTCGAGGGCGCGTGTGGAGAGTCGTGACGTGGCAGAGGTGGCACTTGGCCTGGTAGAACATCTGCTCGCCGTGCGAGACGGCCTTCCTCTCGCTGAGGGTCACCTCGGAGCCGTCGCTGCGCGTCAGAGAGACGAGCGTCGTTGCGCTTCCCTTGCGCCGTGCGGGGACGCCGAGGCTGTGGAGGTAGAGGTCGACGCACTCCATGTCTTCAGTCGAGACGTCGAGTCGGTCGTAGGTGATGCCCATCATGAAGCCTTGCGACATTTGCGACTGCCCTTCGCAAATCTCCTCGGGGTAGCGTGAATTGGTGGCGCCCATGTCGGACGAGAAGCCCAGTTCGACGGTCAGGTCGAGGTGTTGTGCCTTGTTGCCCGAGAGTCCAACCGACCTTACGCCTTTCTCCGTAATGTAGTTTGCGCGGCCCGAGATGCCGTATTCGGGGTAGTTGCTTTGTGCGGCCAGACGCTCGATCTCGGCGGGGTCGAGCGCCATCATCTGGCCCATTCCGACGTGGCGGAGGGGGATTCGCACGGAGCAGAAGAGGTCGTCAGGGTTAATCTCGACAGAGTCTTTTTTCACGTCGTCCCACATCTTCTTGTACCACTTGACAACGGTGTAGTTGGGATGGGCGAGCTGGTATGGTTCGCCGTCGGGGAAAGAGCCATCTTGGTATTCGTAGCGGACTTGGAGCTTCCCCTCTGCCGTCACGCCATAGATGGACTGGTCGTGGAGCACTCTCCCGTAGTCTTGAAAGAAGACCCCATTCTTGCGGGTGACGTAGACGAGCATAGCGGACATCCCATTCTTGCCAGAGCCATAGACGGGCGAGCCGTCGGGGTCGGTAGAGACCTGATTCCAGACGCCCGGCGTTGTGCGCCCGGCATTGAAGTGGCATGACGCACAGGAGTAGCCGGCATAGACGGGGCCGTAGTTTTCGGTCACGTTGTCGTAGAGGCGGTTCCCTGTCTGGAATCGTCTGGCGTAGGTGCCCGCGAGCCATTCGGCATCGAGGTCGTAGGCCTTTGACGTCTTGTCGAAAACGGTCGACGTACCGGCAGACAGGAAATAGTCTTCCAGTTCACGCGAATGCTCGGCGCTGAAGGAGTCGATGCCCTCGGTGTCGGGGTCGCAGGCCGTAATTGTCAGTAGGACAAAGGGGAGAAGAATATGGTTCGTGCGACTCATTGTAGGGGATTAAGAAAATTTTTGAACTTCCAAAACGGCATCCACCCGTGTCGGAAACACTGAGTGGACGCCGCCTAAGGACAAAAAGACAATACTGATTATTGGGCAGAAGCCGTGTAGGTTCGAGCCTTTCCATCCTTGAAGATGAGGAACTCGAGAGTATGGAATCCGCGGAGCGACTGTGCTGCGGCGATGTTGTCGTTATCCTCGTCGAACTCGCCGGACCAGTTCATGCCGCTGAAGTCGCCGGAGGATATGACCTTCTCGATGCCGTTCTGGTCGAGAGGCCAAGAGTCCATATTGGGGTCGAGACCCTTGTCGCCGACGGGGCCGAAGAGGAAAGCCTCGCTCTTCTCCCAA
>JAFPDB010000055.1 GCA_017390085.1 Bacteroidales bacterium
CTGTTGGCGGTCGATGCCTTGACGGGCTTTGGATTGTATGTCGTCGCGGAGTTGGAGGTATTGTAGCTGCCGCTCGACGATTTCCATGAGTTTTTCAGCCCTGTCGTAGAGGTTGGAGCATTGTAGGAGCTGGAGTTTGGCTTGGTTGTCGGCGTTGATGTTGGAGGCTACGAGGCTGATGAGGAAGTTGTCGTCGTTGATGTTTCGGACGGCGATTGCGGCTTCGGGGGGCGCTGATTCCATGAGCCTGAATATCTCGGCGGACTTGTCGCGGATGGAGGCGATGAGGACTTTGAGTCTTTCGGCTTGCTCGTCGGATGTTTTTGTTTCTCTGGAGCGTCGGATTGTGGCTTTGATGAATGGTTCGCTTTGGGTTTGCTCGAGGAGGTTGACGCGCTCGATTCCGTTGATGATGACGGTGAGGGTGTTGTCGGGCATGTTGACAACCTTGACGATTCGGGCGGTTACTCCGATGGGGTTGAGTCCGTCGAGTTCGGGTGTCTCGACGGAGTCGTCGAGTTGTGTGGCGGCGACGAAGAGGGAGTGTTCGCGTGTTACGAAGTCTATGAGGGCTCGGGAGCGTGGCCGTCCGACGGAGATGGGCAGGACTGTGTTTGGAAAGAGGACGGCATTGCGCAGCGCCATGACGGGCAGTTCTTTTGGGAGGGCTGTCTTCTTGGCGTTGGTGTTGATGACGATGGAGTCGTTTCCGATGAATTGGTTATCGTCGATGTTCGCTTGTTCGGCGGTTTTGATTTTTTTGTTTTTTGGGGTGTCGCTCATCTGAAGTTGCTGAGTGTTGTCGGGGCGGTTGGAGTGGTGGCGAATATCGTGCCATTTGTCCGGGTGCGTGGGGGATGCTGACAAAAAGTCAGACGAGTTGTTTTTTCGTGTCAGGCCTCTTTGAGTTTGGCTGCGCTGAGGTGGCTGATTCGTTCGCTGGCATAGTCGAGGTCGATGGTGAGCGTTTTCTGGTTGGATGTTGGTACGGAGTACATCTTGTCCATCATGATGGTCTCGCATATGGCTCTGAGGCCTCGCGCGCCGATTTTGAATTCGACGGCCTTGTCGACGATGAAGTCGAGTGTCTCTTCGGGGATGATGAGTTCGACTCCGTCGAGGCGGAAGAGTTTGGTGTATTGTTTGAGGAGTGAGTTTTTTGGCTCTGTGAGGATGCGCCTGAGGGCTTCGCGGTCGAGGGGCTGTAGGCTTGTGAGGACGGGGAGTCGTCCGATGATTTCGGGGATGAGGCCGAAGGATTTCAGGTCTTGCGGTGCGACGTATTGCATGAGGTTGCTGAAGTCGATGGTGTCTCTGGCCTTGTCGGAATTGTAGCCGACGACGCGTGAGTTGAGTCTTTGGGCGATGCGGTCTCTGATGCCGTCGAAGGCTCCGCCGCAGATGAAGAGTATGTTGCGTGTGTTGACGGCGATCATTCGTTGCTCAGGGTGTTTGCGGCCGCCTTGTGGCGGGACGTTGACGATGGAGCCCTCGAGCAGTTTGAGGAGCCCTTGTTGTACTCCTTCGCCGCTTACGTCGCGTGTGATGGAGGGGTTGTCGCCCTTTCGGGCTATCTTGTCGATTTCGTCGATGAAGATGATTCCCCTCTCAGCTCTTTCGACGTCGAAATCGGCTTCTTGGAGGAGTCTCGAGAGGATGCTTTCGACGTCTTCGCCGACGTAGCCGGCCTCGGTGAGGACTGTGGCGTCGACGATGGTGAATGGGACGTCGAGGAGCTTGGCGATGGTGCGGGCGAGGAGTGTCTTTCCGGTGCCGGTGTCGCCGACCATGATGATGTTGCTTTTCTCGAGTTCGACTCCGTCGTTGTCGTCGTTGTGTAGGAGTCTTTTATAGTGGTTGTAGACGGCGACGGAGAGGTATTTTTTGGCTTCGTCTTGGCCTATGACGTATTCGTCGAGATGGGCCTTGATTTCTTCGGGTTTTCGGAGTTTGAGTTGCGCGGCGCTGGTCTTGCCGATTTGTTTGAGGGCTTCTTTGGCGATTTCGTTGGCTTGCGCGGCGCAGTTTTCGCATATGAAGCCGTTGATTCCGCTTATGAGTATGGATACTTGTTTTCTTGTCCGGCCACAGAAAGAGCATTTGTCGTCGTTGACTGCTTTTGCCATTGTGTGTTGCTTCTAAGGTGTTGAATGGTGTCTTGTCTTGTTGACTTGATAGATGAAAGGTGCAGAGCCGAATCGAATGTGACGCGGCGCCGCACCTTCAAACTTGTTGTCGGTAGGCAATTTGTGAAGTCGCAAGAGTTGTGGTGCCTATTTTTTTTCTCTGCGTAGTACCTCGTCAATCATGCCGTAGGCTTTTGCCTCTTCGGCTATCATCCAGTAGTCGCGGTCGGAGTCGCGTGCGACTTCTTCGTAGGGTTTGCCGGAGTGCTGGGCGATGATGTCGAAGAGTTCTTTTTTGAGTTTTTGGATTTCGCGGGCAGTAATCTCGATGTCGGAGGCTTGGCCTTGGGCGCCGCCCATGGTGAGGGCGACGTTGACGCATTCTGCTTCAACCGTGAGCTCGTTAAGGAAGATGGTTCTATGCCGGTATCAGGCGAGACTCTCGCATTCAAGGTGACTGAGCTTAAGAGAAATGCAAGA
>JAFPDB010000056.1 GCA_017390085.1 Bacteroidales bacterium
ATTTGTCGAGCAGAGACCAGAGGCCGGCCATGATGGGGGCGAAGCTTACGCAAACGACGGGGTTGATGGACTGGAACCAGGTGGTGCGGAACTCGCTGTCGCCCATGGAGCGGTCGACTTGCTTATCGGCGAAGATGGTGAGTGAGGAGCCGGCCTGCTCGAAGGCGGACCAGAAGAAGATGACGAAAACGGCCATGACGTAGATTACGCCAATATGCATCTTCTCTCGTGTCGTGAGGCTGCGGTCGGTGATGATGAAGACGGGGAGGACGATTGAGAATGAGTATACGACGGCAGAGATGTAGTCGTTGGGGTTGAGGCCTTGGAAGCCGCCGTTGGGGATGGCGGTGAAGAGGAAGAAGAGTGCCACGAGGCTGAAGACGCTGAGCCAGAGGCGGACGGGAGAGTTGGGGGCGGAAACGGTCTCTTTCTTAGCCTCTGCCTGCTCCTCTTTCTTGCGGAGCTTGAGAAGCTCGGACTTGCCCGGGGCGAGGCCTATCTCGTAGCCTTCGGGCGAGACGAGGTATTTTTTCTTTAGGGAGATGAATATGATGAGCGAGATGATCATGGAGACGCCGGCGCAGAAGAATCCCCACTTGAAAGGCGAGAGGTCGTGCCAGCTGCCCTCGCCAAGCGTTCCGCAGATGATTGGCGCGATGAAGGCTCCGACGTTGATGCCCATGTAGAATATGGTGAAGGCAGAATCTTTTCGGCTGTCGCCACGTGGGTAGAGGTCTCCGACCATGGTGGTGATGTTGGGCTTGAAGAATCCGTTGCCGATGATGATGCCGGCGAGTCCGAGGAAGAGGAAGGCGAGAGAGAGGCTATTGTCGACAGTGGCGTCTATCTGTCCGCCCTCGGAAAAAATGGTCTGGTTGACGGTGCAGGCGGAGGCGAAGAGCAGGAAGTGGCCGAGAGCCATGGAGACGCCTCCAAAGATGATGGACTTGTTGTTGCCCCAATAGCGGTCGGCGATGTAGCCGCCGATGAGCGGGGTGAGGTAGACGAGGCCGGTGTAGGAGCCGTAGATTTGCGAAGCCGTGGAGCTGTCGAAGAATGCGGCGACGAGATAGAGGACGAAGAGGGCCCTCATGCCGTAGTAGCTGAAGCGCTCGGCCATACCGGTGGCGAAAATGAGGTATAGGCCGCTTGGGTGTTTGGAGGTTGACATAGCCTGTGTGCTAATTGTTGGTATTTAGAGGTTTGGGTAGGATAGGCGGATGTGTCGCTTAGGTGTTGTTTTTTGCGGCGTTGAGTTCGTCGGGCGTTGCGGGCCGGCGTGAGATTTCTTTGTCGGCTGGGACGTCGTCGTTGCGTTCCATGTAGGGGAAGAAATCGAGGATGGCGGACTCGTTGACGGCCTTTACCATGAAGTCTGGCGTGTCGTTGAGGGCGTCGTTGGTTCGGTCGATTGCGTCTTTGATGTCCTCTGCGAGGGTGAGTACGGTTTGGCTGACTCGTTTTTCTTTTCCGGAGTTCTCGTCGATGAGGATGAAGGAGATTTTGACTTTGTACCAGTAGCCGCCTTCCTCGTTGGGGATGACCTCGGCGTAGCGGGCCTTACGGATGCTGGTGACTTGGAACTCGCCTTGTATTAGCTCGGGGAGTTTCTCGTAGGCGCGTTTTTCGGCCTCGGTGTAGGTGAGGGCGTCGAAGAGGTAGACTTCACTTACTCTTTTTTGTTGGTCGGTGCCTTCGACAGGCTTGCTGTATCGCACCGTACATTCGAACAAGGTCTGCATTAGAGTGTCGTATTATCGGGCAAAGGTACGAAAAAGAGGTTAGATTGCGTGGGCGGCGGGGTGTGAAATAGAGGGGGGGGGAGTCCATGCAGGATTCAGAGCCTCGCCGTCCGCCCCTCGACCCATAGGCGGAACTCGTTGAAGTAGCCCGCGTTTTCGGAGAGCCACGTCAGCACCTCGGCGTGGTAGAGTGAGGTGAAGAAGAAATAGACCATGGGGCGGATGAATCCGCGGACATGGGCCTCGATGAGGAAATCGGCGTACGCCACTTGGAAGAAATCGAGATCTTCCTCGCCCGTGGCTCGCAAGAAGGCGGCGAGCGAATCGGTGCGCTCGGCGATATTTTCAATCAGGTCGGCTGGCGAGCCACCACTTGTGGGGATGGCCGCAATGAGGCTGTCGATTGCAGCCTCAACCTGTTGGCTGTATGGCTCTTCGGGTGTCCGTTTGGCGAGGGGGTCGAGCCCGCCCCACCCTTTGCGCCACAGTTCTCATAATTTCCAGAGAACGCTCCGGATCCAGGTTGCCGGTAGGCTCGTCCGCAATAATGGTGGAAGGGTTGTTGACCAGCGCTCTTGCAATCGCAAGACGCTGCTGCTCGCCGCC
>JAFPDB010000057.1 GCA_017390085.1 Bacteroidales bacterium
GATTGTTGCCCCACCAGGATTCGAACCCAGACTAAAAGAACCAGAATCTTCTGTACTACCTTTATACTATAGGGCAATGTTGCAAGAAATTGTGTCGGGCTGTCGTGGCAGCCCCGCCATCCCCTTTAGAATGACGATGCAAAAGTAGCAGCTTTTTTTTACTTGCGCAATAGGGAAGGAAATGTTTTTTTAACGCGCGAGGCGCATCGAGAGAGTGGCGGCGCTCTGCCCGACGCTCAGTACGGCCTCCGCGCCGAGAATGACGGGGTAGTTGGCGGCGGGGTCGTGCCCCGAGGGGAGGCCCAGTAGGGTGGGGTAGGCGTAGGCCGCCGTGGCGTCGGCCACGATTTCGTAGGCGGTGCGGCCAAAAGGAGTCGCGCCGTCGCGCATACCCGTCATTTGCCCGACCACGACTCCCGAGAGTCGCGACAGGAAGCCCGAGAAGCGTAGGGCCTGAATCATGCGGTCGACGTGGTAGCGGTATTCCGAGAGGTCCTCGATGAAGAGGATGGCCCCGTCGGGCGAGGGGCAGAGGTCCGTGCCGAGGAGCGAGTAGAGGATTGAGAGGTTGCCGCCAATGAGCCTTCCGCGGGCCTCGCCCGGCCTGCTGCCCGCGAGAGGGGCGCACGAGACGTCCGCCCGCCCCTCGGTCGCGGCGCGGAGGGTCTCGACGAGGTCGGGCGAGCTGGCGGAGCGCGTGGCGAGGTGTTTGAGCATCGGGCCGAGGATTCCCGCATGGTGGACAGCGCCGGCCGCGGCGTGGAGGGCTGTGATGTCGCTGAAGCCGACCACGAGCTTGTCTGTGGTGGCGAACAGGTGTTTCCAGCCCCCGTAGGGTTCGAGGGAGGCGAGGGTGCGCATGGCCCCGTAGCCGCCGCGCGCGCACCATACGATGTCGATGTCGGGGCGCGTGAGTGCCTCTGCAAGGTCGGCGGCGCGGTCTTTGTCGGCGGCGGCGAAGACGCCCTCGGCTTCGCCCGCGGCGTGGGGCATGAGCTCGATTTTGTAGCCGAGGTTGGCGAGCGCGCGGGCTCCGCCGTCGAGGTATTCGGTGCTGATGGAGCCCGACGGCGATATGATGGCGATGGTGCCGCCGGGGGGCAAGAGTCGTTGTTTCATTGGTCGTGATGGTTGTTTGCCAAGTCGGCGAGGGCGGCGGCGATGTCGTTGTTGCCTGTTTGGCGGAGTGTCTTGATTAGGCGCGAGGCGGGGGCGAGGGCGGCGTCGCGCATTGAGCGTGAGGCGTGAGGCGACGTCTCGGCGAGGGCGCCGGCCCAACGCAGGCGAAGCGAGATGACGTCGGCGGCGTCGGCAAGGGCGTCGCGGCATAGCTGCACGTCACCGAGGTCGTGGAGCAGGAGAGCCGTCTGGAGGAGCGACGTGTCGGTGGCGGCGTGGCGTGGCGGAAGCCACGAGAGCGATTTGCGGAGTGTCTTGCGGGCTGTCTTATGGTCGGAGCCTGCGACGCTCTGGCGGGCGGCTTTGAGGCAAAGACCCCCGATGCCGAGGCGCGACAATTGGCAAATCTCGTCGTCGGTAGGGTTGTAGGTGGAGGCGTCGGGGAGTGTCATGACCCCGAGCAGGTCGTTGAGAACCAAAGGTTTAGAGGGTCGCGGAGTGACGAACGCCAATGGGCCGATGTCGCGTGTGTATGGCTCGAGTCCGATGCTGTCGGTGACTGCTCCGGGCATCAGGCAGACGGGGCGGCCGGGGTTTGAGGCTATTATTTCCAGAAGGAGGAGGGCTGATGGCGGGAGGGCTTCGGCCACGGGGGTGACGACGACGGAAGTGTCGGCCATCGGGATACGTATCTTATTCGCCAGGAGGTAGGGGTTGCAGACGGAGGGCGAGGTCCGCGTGTCGCGGAAGTCGGCGACGGAGAGAGTGTCGTCGCCACAGGGTATGAGGAAAGCCGTCGAAAGTTCGCCGCGGGCAGCCATGGCTCCATGTGGCATGGCCAGTGGGGCGTCGGAGCGTCCGGCGCGCATGAGGCTGCCGACGTGCCACGGCGCGGTGAGGAGGTGGTAGTTGACGACTCGGACGTCGGTCCGGTGGTGGAGGACCTGCTGGGCGTACCAGAGGGGGTAGGTGTCGTTGTCGCCGCCAGTGACGATGACGGCGTCTGGGGGGCAGAGGTTGAGAATCGAAGTGGCGAGGTCGTCGGGGAGGATGTCGCCACGCCGCGAGGCCGACGGCCACGCCTGGACGCACATGAGGCACGGGATGGCGATGGCGGCAATCCATGCGGCTTTGGCCGGAATCTTCCGCCCGATGAGCCAAGAATGGATGTTTGCCACGCAGAGGCCTATCGCGAAGCAGAATGCGGCGTATAGGCTGACGTATATGTAGTCGCGCTCGCGGGGCTCGAATGGCGGCATGTTGACGTAGAACGCCAACGCGGGCCCGCACACCGCAACCCATAGCCCGACTGTCAGGAGGAGTCTTCGCGCCCGTCGGCGGAAGAGGAGGCTGAAGCCCACGAGGGCGGCCGCGAGGGGGATGGCGAAGAGCGAGACTCGTCCGTCGGGGCAAGTGTCGTAGGCTGGTTGCTTGAGTGTGAGGCGGTCGAGTGGGGCGATGCCCGTGATGAAGTTTCCCGCCTCACGTCCGCCGTCGCCAATCTTGCCGTTTTGCCGTCCGCTGAAGTTCCAGAGCACGTAGCGCGCCATCATGTGGCCCATCTGGTATCGGGCCATGAATCGGATGTTGGCGGCAAGTCCGGGTATGGAGTCGGGCCATCCGTCGGGCTCCGCCCATTGGCGGTAGGCCCACAGGGCGGCGTCGCCCGTCTCGGTCATGCGGGGCAGGAGGGCGAGCTGGTCGTCGGGGTAGGAGTATTGGCGCGCCTCTTCGCGCGGGGTGTAGCGACGGGTGGCGGGGTCGAGGTGCATCTTGGCGTCGGTGGCGATGCCGTCGGGGCGCGAGGCGTAGGTGGGGCCGAGCAGTAGCGGGCGTGAGCCGTATTGGCTGCGGGCCATGTAGTCGGCAAGGCTGGCGGGGTCGGAGGGCGACGAGATGGCGAGCGCCGCGCCGCCTGCCGCCCTGAGCATGGGCAGGGCGTAGGTCGTGAAGCCTATCAGCGTGAGGGCTGCGAGCGTTGTGCAGCGGCCGAGAACGCCTTTCTGCCATGCGGATATGATGATGAGCAAGGCGATTGTCGCTGTCAGGGTGGCGGCCCAACCGACGGTGGGTGGCAGGCCGAGGATGTTTACGCAGGCTATGTCGGCGAGCAGGGCGAGGTCGAAGACGTGGCCCGACGCGAGCCAGGCGAGGGTGGGGACGGCGAGTGAGCCGAGAGCCGCCCCGAAGGCCATGCCCTTTCTTTTCCATGCCGAGCCGATTATGGCGCCAGCCATGGGCATGGTCAGCCATCCGAGCCAATGGATTCCGGCCGTAAGGCCCGTGAGCAGGGCCAGGAGCGCAGTGAAACGCCATTGGCGCGTTTGCCGCCACTTGAGGGCTGCCCAAAGTATGGCGAATGAGCATAGCGCGGCGGCGCCGTAGACCTCCGTCTCGACGGCCACGCCCCAGACGCTTCCGCAGAAAGCCCACGCTAGGCCCGCGCACACGCCTGCCGCGCCTTTCGATTTGGCGCTAAGGGCTGCCCCTCCCCAAGCGAGCAGCATCCTTACGCAGCGGCACAGGAGTGCGGCCGCTGCCGCCGCCATGACTGCGGAGACGGCATTGGCGACCGTGGCGACGTTTGGGGCGGGGGCGAGAATCGTGAAAAAACGAAGTATTAGCCAGTAGAGTGGCGCTCCAGGCGGATGCCCGACGTCGAGACCGGCGGCGGCGCACAGGAATTCGCCCGAGTCCCATAGCGCGAGGCCGGGGCGGAGGGTGAGCGCGTATGCTGAAAGAGCCAGGCAGAAGACGAGAGTTTCGTTTCCTGCCCAGCTCTTTGTGATATTGATGAGCCGTCTTGTGTTGGTCAACGCACCAGCTTGTTGGTCAGCGTGTCGGGGAATATGACTTTAGGCTTGAAGGCCTTGGCCTCGTCGCGTGTCATGAGCGCGTAGGAGATGATGATGACGACGTCTCCGACCGCGACTTTGCGGGCTGCCGCGCCGTTGAGGCATATGACTCCCGAGCCGCGTTGGCCAGCGATGGCGTAGGTCTCGAACCGCTCGCCGTTGTTGTTGTCGACGACTTGCACTTTTTCGCCGGCGATGATGTCCGCGGCATCCATGAGATCCTCGTCGATGGTGATGCTGCCGACGTAGTTGAGGTCGCTCTGCGTGACTGACACGTCGTGGATTTTGGATTTCATTACCGTTAGGAACATGGCAGTTGGGGCGGTTGGTTTATTTGGTGAGACGGATGTTGTCGATGAGGCGTACGGCTCCGGCCTGTACGGTTATGCAGCCCACGGCGCTTTTGGTGTCGGCCCATGCCTTGATGGGCTGGAGGGTCAGGGCGTCGACGATTTCGTAGTATTCGACGGCGAGGAGCTCGTTTTTGTTGACCTCGTCTATTGTCCATTGGGCGAGCTGCGCGGGGGTCATTGACTTCACTTTTTCTACCGAGGCGGCGAGGACCTTGTGTATGTGGGGTGCCGCGGCCCTGTGCTGGGGTGTCAGGAGTGTGTTGCGCGAGCTTACGGCGAGTCCGTCGGCCTCGCGGACTATGGGGCAGTCGACGATTTGGAGTTTGAAGTCGCACTGGCTGACCATTTGGCGGATGACCGCGATTTGTTGGAAGTCTTTCTCTCCGAAATAGGCCTTGTCTGGCGAGACGTAGGCGAAAAGTTTTGAGACTATTTGGCAAACGCCGTTGAAGTGGCCTGGGCGGTGGGTCCCCTCCATGACTTGCGCGACGGGGCCGAGGTCGAAGACGCGGGTGTCTGGGGTAGGGTAGATTTCTTCAACGGATGGCGCGAAGACGATGTCGGCGTTGGTGTTGTCGGCGAGCAGTTTGACGTCGGCGTCGAGCGTGCGGGGGTAGGTACGGAGGTCGTCGGGGTTGTTGAATTGCGTGGGGTTGACGAATACGCTGACGACTGTGAAGTCGCACTCCTGGCAAGCGCGCGAGACGAGTGAGAGGTGTCCCACGTGGAGGGCGCCCATTGTAGGAACGAGGCCGACGGTCTTCCCCTGCTGTCGGGCGGCGGCGACGCGTGCTTTGAGCGCGGCGACTGTGTTTATTACTTCCATCTTGATTTTCAGATTGAATAGTATTTATCAGCCGCGAAGTTACAATTCAAAGGGATAACCTGAGGGCAAAAAAAGTGAAATGTTCCACGCGGGCGGTCCGAGGGTTAGCTGTCCCGAGCCCGAGGGAGGGGCGGAAGCGGAGCGAGGCGGCGCCTGGTGTGTGGTGGCGCCGCCTCGCTGCGTGGTGTGTGGGTCTCCGTGGTGTGGGTGGTTATGCCACTACGAGGATGTAGAAGTTCTTTTTGCCTTTCTGGATGAGGATGTACTTGCCGTCGAGGAGGGCTGAGGCGTCGACGAGGTCTTCGGGCGCGGCGACTTTCTGTTTGTTGATTTGCAGGCCGGCGATGTTGCGCCGCAGCTCGCTTTTGGAGGCGAAGACTGGCGCGTTGGCGGTGAGCAGGTCGGCTACGGGGATTCCGGCGTCGATTGTCTCGCGGCTGACGTTGAATGTCGGTACGCCTTCGAATACGGAGAGGAAGGTTTGCTCGTCCATCTTGCGGAGCGTCTCGGTGGAGCCTTTGCCGAAGAGGATTTGCGAGGCTTCGATGGCGGTGTCGAGGGCGTCTTGTCCGTGGACCATGATGGTCATCTGCTCGGCGAGTTTTTTCTGGAGTGGGCGCAGGCCCGGGTCTTCGGCTTGTTGGCGTGTGAGGGCCTCGATTTGCTCGATGGTGAGGAGTGTGAATATCTTTATGTAGCGCTCGGCGTCGGCGTCGGAGGTGTTGAGCCAGAATTGGTAGAATTTGTAGGGGCTTGTTTTTTCGGGGTCGAGCCAGATGTTGCCGCTTTCGGTCTTGCCGAATTTGCCGCCGTCGGCTTTTGTGATGAGCGGGCAGACGAGCGCGAAGACTTCTCCTCCGTTTGTGCGTCGGATGAGTTCGGCGCCCGTGGTGATGTTGCCCCACTGGTCGGAGCCTCCGAGCTGGAGTTTGCAGCCGTAGTGTTCGTTGAGGTAGAGGAAGTCGTAGCCCTGCATGAGCTGGTATGAGAACTCGGTGAAGGACATTCCCTCTCGGCTTTCGGCGCTGAGTCGTTTCTTGACGGAGTCCTTTGCCATCATGTAGTTGACTGTGATGTGCTTGCCGATGTCGCGGATGAAGTTGATGAAGGAGTAGTTCTTCATCCAGTCGTAGTTGTTGACGAGTGTCGCGGCGTTTGGCTCTTTGGAGTCGAAGTCGAGGAATTTCTCGAGTTGTTTCTTGATGCAGGCGACGTTGTGGTTGAGGGTCTGCTCGTCGAGAAGGTTGCGCTCTGCGCTTTTCATGGATGGGTCTCCGATCATGCCGGTCGCTCCGCCTACGAGTGCGATGGGCTTGTGTCCGGCTGCTTGGAGGTGTTTGAGCAGCATGATGCTGACGAGGTGTCCGATGTGGAGTGAATCGGCTGTTGGGTCGATGCCGACGTAGGCTGTCGTCATCTCTTTTTGAAGTTGTTCTTCGGTGCCCGGCATCATGGAGTGTACCATGCCGCGCCATTTTAGCTCCTCAACAAAGTTCATCGAAGTAGTTGGTCAATTGGCTGCTGCCGCTTGTTGGGAAGGCGGCCAGTTGCGTTTTTGGGTTGGGAAAAATTGGTTTATGTGTCGCGTCGGCTAAGAGCCGCGGTTCGAAGTTAGCAAAAGTGGCACGTATTGGCAAATCATAGGGTGATCGCGGGTGTGAGTACCAAGGTTACCATAGGGTGATCGCGGGTGTGAGTACCAAGGTTACGCCGTAGGAGTAGTCGAATTGTGAGGTTCGCGTGTCGAGGTATCCTTTGGCGTCGAGTGCGAATCGGCCGAATCTTTTGTCTTCGTGGGTTATTTTTTTGATAAAAGACGCGCCGAGGATTAGGACGTCGCGTTTTTTCTCGTAGAGTGTGTCGTCGTAGTTGGAGAGTGAGGAGAGGAGCGGGTTGCCGTGTGGGGCGAAGAAGTCGCGGGCGCGGTACCATTGGATGTTGGCGTCGAGGTGTCGGGCGTGGAGCGCGACTTCGGGGCAGAGGGCTCCGCCGTCGGCGAAGGGGCGTACTTCGGTGCCCGTCATGGCGTGGAAGGCGAGGGCGTGGAGGGTGAAGTCGATTTCTTTGACGAAGCGCCAGTTTTCGCCTGAGAGGGCGAGTGTGGGTGCGACGGCGGCGTTGGCTATGCTTTGCATCTTCTGGGGGTAGTCGCTTATCTGGCCTCCGATGTGGTTGAAGATGAGCGCGAAGGGCATCTTGAAGGCTACTTTCGTCTCGCTGGCGGGGGAAAGGGTGAGGGTGAGGCCGGCCGTGAATCGTTCGGGGATTGTGTCGCGCTGGAAGATGAATTGCCTCCAGTTGAGCCATGCGGCGCCGTTGACGGCGGCGGTGCGCAGCCATAGTTGGAGTCCGAGTTCGGGTTTGTCGGTGAGCTGGTTAGCGGGGTCTTGGATGGCCTCGTGTGTGGGGTGGGATGCTTGTCCGGGAAGCGAGCCCATTTGGAGGGCGAGCCAGGGTGTGGCTTGCCATAGGGCGGCGAAGTGTGCCCGGACGTAGTGGGTTTTGTCGAGTCCGCCGTAGACGAGGGCTTGGAGGCCTCCCGTGAGCGAGAGTTGATCTTCGTCGCCGAGGACGATTGAGAGTGTCGGGCGGAGCTGGTAGCCTATGAGGGTGTAGCCCTCGGCGTGGGGTGAGAAGTATTCGTTGTTTTTGAAGAAGAATGCCGCGTCGATGGCAGCTTTCCAGCCTTCGTAGCGTTCTTTGGCCGTCATGTCCGCGAAGAGGCTGTCGTTTTGGGCGATGGCGGAGCAAGTGGTGAGGGCGAAGGCGATGGCGGTGGCGACTGAGGCTTTGGATGTCATGCGGGTTGTCGGTTTAGGATTGGTGGGCGAAGACTTTCTTCAGGAGCGCCGTGGTCCTTGCGCTGGTGTCGGTGCGGATTTTCTTTTCCTGCTCGCCTACTTTGTAGTATATGCCGTCGACGGCCTTGTCGGTGAGGTAGTCGGTGAGGTCGGTCTTGACGGTTGTGAAGCCGGCGACTTTGCCTACGGTGGATGTCGCCACTTCGTTCCATTGGGATGTCATTGTGTTCCAGCATGATTGTGCTGAGACGTCGCCGATGATTTTCTTTTTGACCGAGTTGTCAATGTAGCTGCCGAAGAGTTTTTTGAGAGGGGTTTTTGTTTTGCCCTTGAAGTAGTCGGTGGCGGCTTGCCCTTTGCTTGTGAGGATTGTCTTGGCGTCGGAAATCGTCATGCTGGTGAGGGCTGTTGTGAAGATGGGGACGGCTTTCGAGGCGGCGTCGGACGCGGCGGCGTTGATGTTTTTGACCACTTTGGTCACGAGGGCCTGTCCGCCTGGCAGTTTGGCTACGTTTTTTGTAATGATTTGCGCCTCGGGGGGTAGTCCGATGCGCGTGGCGAGGTCGTCGTAGTAGCCGTTGTTTGTGGCGAGGGTCTTGATGCCGGTCTTGATGCCGATGTTGAGGGCTTCTTTGAGGCCTGAGGCTATTTCGGTTTGCGTGAGGGAGGCCGACGCTATTTTGGATTTGGAGAGTAGCGACGACGATGTGCCGCCCGACGTGGCGGCGCACCCCGTGAGCGCGAGGCTCGTGGCGGCGCACGCCATGGCTATGAGGGAGATTTGTAGTGGTTTCTTTTTCATTTCGGGAGGGGGGGTGTGTTGTGAGTTATTCGACGCGCAGGACCCAGGCTTTCTCGAAGCCTTCGAGTGAGCGGATGTCGCGGGCGGCGGACTGGGCTCGGCTCTCATTGTCGAACGATGCGGCTATGACGCGGCAGCGTCCCTCGTAGTCGAGGATGGAGAGGTCGTCTACGCCTCTCGCCCTCATGGAGGTGATGTAGTCTTGTGCCTCTTGGCGTGTGAGGAACGATGCGACGACGAGGCAGAATTGGTTTTGTCGGGTGGTGGCGGTCTCGACTTGCGCCTCGGGGACGGGGGGCTCGGCCGCCTTTGTGGCCGCCGGGGCGGGGGCCGGGGCGAAGGCCGTGGCCATGTCGGCTCGGACGAAGTCGGGGTCGGCCGTTCGCGGGGTGACGCACAGCAGCGCGGCCACGGCCACTGCAGATGCGGCCACTTTGCGTGTCTCGGAGAAGAGGGTCTTGCCGATTTGGGAGCCTCGGACAGAGCGGGCGGCGACGGGGGCGAGTCCGTAGCTGTCGGGCAGGACGTTGAGGTCGGGTGAGGGTTGGAAGACGACGTGGTTGTCGATTATGGAGAGGGAGCCGAGCGACGGCAGCATGACGACCTCGTTGTCGTTGAGTCGGCGTCTGGTGTCGGCGGCGAACTCTTCTACCCGCCGTGTGGCTGTGGCGAAGTCGGTCTTGTCGGTCGTGGCGAGGTGGTCGGCCAGGATGCCGTCGGAGTGACGTATTTCGGCGTTGAAGGCGACAATCTTGGCTGGCGGGGTCATTACTCCCCGCTTCTCGTCGTAGGTCGAGGCTACCCTGCGCGTGATGAAGGCCCCGAGCTGGGGGACGATCACGCAGTCGTGCTCATGGAGCAGGCTTAGTATGGCGGAGTGGATGGGTGTTGGCATGGGTGTTGGGGAGAGAGGGTGTGGTGAGGTGTTAGTTGAGCGACCATTCGGCGCCGTCTTTGGTGTCTTTGATGGCGAATCCGAGGGAGGTGAGTCTGTCGCGGATTTTGTCGCTCGTGGCCCAGTCTTTGTTGGCTTTGGCTTTGGCGCGGAGCTCGAGGAGCAGGTCGACGGCTCCGGCGTAGGCCTTGGTGTTCTGGCCGGCGGATTCGGAGAGTCGGAGGCCCATGACGTCTTCGCCGAAGGTCTTGAAGAGGTTGCGGAGCTCGTTGAGGTCGGCTTGGGAGAGTGTGGCTTTGCCGTCGGCTACGGTGTTGACGATCTTGGCGGCGTCGAATAGGTGTGAGATGACGATTGGGGTGTTGAGGTCGTCCGACATGGCATCTTGGCACTTCTGGCGGAAGTCGGCGACGGAGACCGACGACGTGGCTGAGGGTTGAATCTTGGCGAGTCGCGCCATGGCGTCGCGCATTCTGAGCAGTCCTTTCTCGGCGGCTTGCAGGGCTTCGTTGCTGAAGTCGACGGTGCTGCGGTAGTGGGCCTGTAGGATGAAGAAGCGTATGGTCATGGGGTCGTAGGGCTGCGCGAGCATCTCTTCGCCAGTCTGCGGGTTCTTGTGGCTGCCTTTGAAGAACTCGTCGAGTGTTATGAAGTTGCCGAGGCTTTTGCCCATTTTCTGCCCGTTGATGGTGATCATGTTGTTGTGCATCCAGTAGCGGACGGAGGGGTGTCCGAGGGCGGCTTGGCTTTGCGCTATTTCGCATTCGTGGTGCGGGAAGACGAGGTCCATTCCTCCGCCGTGGATGTCGAATTCTTCGCCAAGGTATTTGGTTCCCATTGTGGAGCACTCGAGGTGCCAGCCTGGGAAGCCTTCGCTCCAGGGTGAAGGCCAGTGCATGATGTGTTCGGGTTGCGCTTTCTTCCAGAGGGCGAAGTCGAAGGGGTTGTGCTTCTCGTCTTGCCCGTCGAGCGACCGGGTGTTTTCGAGGGTGTTCTCGAGATCGCGTCCGGAGAGGACCCCGTAGTGGAAGCGCTTGTTGTATTTCTCGACGTCGAAGTATACGGAGCCGTCGCTTATGTAGGCGAAGCCGGCGTCGACGATTTTCTTGACGAACTCTATTTGCTCGATTATGTGGCCGCTGGCGTGTGGCTCTATGGAGGGTGGCAGGACGCCGAGTGCCTCCATGGCCTTGTGGTATCGTGTGACGTAGAACTGTACGACCTCCATTGGCTCGAGCTGCTCGAGCCTTGCCTTCTTTTGGATTTTGTCCTCTCCCTCGTCGGCGTCGTGCTCGAGGTGTCCGACGTCGGTGATGTTGCGGACGTAGCGGACTTTGTATCCGAGGTGTGTGAGGTATCGGAATAGGATGTCGAAAGTAATGGCGGGTCGGGCGTGTCCGAGGTGGGCGTCGCCGTAGACAGTCGGGCCGCATACGTACATGCCGACGTGGCCGGGGTGGATGGGTTTGAATTCCTCTTTACGCCTGGTTAGCGTGTTGTATATTTTCAGGGTGTTTTCCATGAGGGCAAAATTAGTTCTTTTGGGTCAAAAAGGCTTCAGACGAAGAGTGAGCGGAGGGTGTCGACGGCTGCGTTGGTGTCGAGTGGGATGTGCAGTGTCTTGTCGAAATTGGCGTGGACGCTTGCTGAGAGCTGCTCGTCGGAGCGGGGGTCGATAAGGTCGATGATTGGGACGTTGCGGACCATTCCGCTCTCGGCGTCGCGTATGAGCGGGACGAGGCGCGGTCCTTGCGCGTTGTCTGAAGTGAGGTCGGTGAAAATGGCGTTGACCTTGCGGTCGGAGAATGCTTTGACGGCGTCGCGGACTGTCTTGGTGCGGATTGTGGCTGCGCAAACGCTCTCGAGCGCGGAGCTGAGCCTAGCCCAGATGAGGTCGTTCTCTGTCATGACGAGGATTACCGCCTCGCTGAGCTGGATTTTGGTTTGCAGTGCCTTCTTGGCGTTGTTGATGATCTCGATGTCGATGCCGTCGTCCTCGTCGATGGCGCGGTAGTGGATTGTGAAGTCGATGTTGATTCCTTTGCCGGTATGCACGGCGACGAAGGTGCCTCCCTCGCTCTCGACGATGCGTTTGGTGACGTTGAGGCCGAGGAAGTCGATGAGGTGGGTCTCGCTGACCGACATCTCGCGGCGGTCGAGCTCGAAGTTGTAGATAATCTCGAAGTTGAAATTGAGCTCGATGCCTTTGGAGATGGTGTTGGCTCGTGAGACGAGGAGGTTGAGTGTGCTTTGGGAGAGCTTGATGCTTTGCTCGAGTGCGTCGAGGGTGTTGACGAAGACTCGCCTGGTGAGGATGCTGTTGCCGCGCACTTCTTCGGGGACGTTGCTGGCGAGGGTGAATGAGTGGATGATTTCGGGGTCTTTTGGTCGGAAGACTCTCAGGATGGGGCCGAGGAGTTGCGTTATGTTGATGACTTTAAGCTCCGCGGGGATGAGCGGGATGTTGCGAATGGAGGCGCGTCGGACGGCGTTGACGTTGTTGATGGCGTTGAGAGTGGAGGTGCGGATGAGGTTGCAGAGGTCGGCCTGCTTCTCGGTCATTGTCTCGGAGACGAGGATGGCGGAGGCTTGTGAGATGTCGCGGAGCGGCCTTTCGACGCAATGTGAGAGCCTGTTGACGAGGTCGCCTTCCATTTTGCGCTCTTCCGTGAGAATCGAGACTTCACGGTTTTTCTCGTAGACGAGTGTGGTGAACCATCGGAGCGCGACGTAGAAGATGAAGATTGAGATGACCTGCGCGATGGTCATCATGATGGTGTCTTGGAGCGAGGGGGCGTGGGTCTCGCCGATGCCGAATAGTCGGACGAAAACGATGTAGTAGAGCAGTATGATGCCGAGCTGTACGGTCCCGAGTGTTGCTCCGACGTGTCGGCCGTGGAGCATCATGGCGATGAAGGGGTAGATTGTGATAGTCAGGCCGCTGAAGCCGTAGCGTGTGCAGGTGATGTAGACGACGATGAAGTATACGAAAATGGCCATCCGGTCCATTATGTTGACGTAGCGGTCTTTCTTGACCACGTACATGACGACGAAGTACGTGATGAAGAAGAGACTGAAGAGCAGGTTCATGGAGGCGAGCAAGGCGTCGTTCTCCACGAGAGCCCTGAGGCCGAGGATGAGGCTCTGGGCGAGCATGAGCGTGTTGGAGACGTTGGAGAACGCCACTTTGAAGCTCGATTCCTCGGAGATGTCGGCGTCGGCCGAGTCCCTGAAAAGGTTGAAGACCCGCGAGAGGATGAACATGATTGTCTATTTAGCCTGAGGAGTGAAATCAAAGGTACTAAATAAAAATGTAGTGAATCCTTGCGCGGGTCTTCAAAAAAGCTGTTTTCGGGGGGGTGTTATTCTTCTCCGCCGCCGGCGTCGGCGTATCCGCCGCCCATGGATTGGCTTTGTGGCTGGCTCTTCTGCTTTTTCTGGCGGTTGTTCATGTTGCCGAAGCTCCATGCGACTTGGAGGAAGAAGCGCCGGCCTCCGCGCCAGTTGTAGCTCTCTTGCCGGAAGCCCTCGCCGCTGGTCTTGGTGTGCCATGAGCGGCTGTCGAGCACGTCGCGGCAGTTGAGGGCTATGTTGAGCTTGCGGTCGAGGAGCTGCTTGCGGAGGCCGAGGTCTAGTAGGTATGAGGCCTTGCGGGTGCCTTGTGATATGACGGTGGGCGACTCGAAGTTGAATGTGGCTTGGAATGTGAACTCTCGCGGTAGGATTAGTGAGGCCATCTCTCGGATGTTCCATGAGAAGTCGCTGTCGTCTTCGATGAGGATGTCGGCCTCGCCTCCCTGGTCGGTCTTGATGTGGAATGTGCCGCCGTCGAGGGTGTAGTAGAAGGCGTTGAACGTCGTCGTGAGGTCGAGTTTGGAGAAGAGCTTGTTCTTGCCGATAATCTCGAGTCCCGAGCGTTGGCTTTTGGCGATGTTGCGGTTGGTGGAGTATCTGACTCCGTTGTCCATGTAGGCGATTTGCTGGATGACGTCGGACGATGGGCGGAAGTATGCGGAGAACGAGAGGGTGTGGCCGTCCCAGGTCTTAAGGTAGTTGAGTTCGAGTGAGTTGGTGAACTCGGGTGTGAGCTCAGGGTTGCCGTAGGAGATGTTTGTGGAGTCGGATATGTTCTTGAATGAGTTGAGCATCCCGCCGAAGGGGCGTTGGAGTCGGCGTGTGTAGTTGACTTGCAGCTCTTGCGTCTCGGAGAGTTTGTAGGAGAGGAAGATAGTGGGGAAGATGTCGGAAAAGTTGCGCGAGAACTTGTCTGGCGCCGCGCCCTCGTACTCCTGCTCGTAGTTGTAGCTGCTGGTGTTGACCGACCACCATTCGCCACGTAACCCAACCTGGTAGCCGAAGGCATTTCCGGCGGGGCGGTGGTTCCAGTTGAAGTAGGCGGCGTGGATGTCGGTGTCGTATTTGAAGCGGTTGAAAAGCGAGCGAATGCTCTGTGTGAGGGCCTCGTCGGCAAACGTCTCGGTGGGGCTGTTTTCTCGCGAGAGGTTGGCCTCGTAGCCTGTCTGCAACTTGGCGTTAGCACCGATGGGCATCTCGTAGTCGACGCGGGCGTTGGTGTTTTTGGTCTTGAGTGTGGTTTTCTGCCGCTGGTAGGCGTTGATGGCAATGGCGTCGGCCTCGGGGCCGGAAGTCACGCCCGGTGGGAGCAGGTCGAGATAGTACGTGTTCTGGTCGTAGTATGTGTCGCCGTCCATCTTCCAGTTGGAAGTCGAGACCATGGCCTCGAGGAATTGGCCTTGTGACCAGTCATGGCGATAGGAGAGCTCGAAGTTGTTGAGTTTCATCTCGTTGTCGCCCTCGTTGACGCGCTTGCGCCAGAAAGCTCGCGGCTCGGAGAACGACAGGTAGGGCCCGGACGTGTAGTGGTGTGTCGTCTCTGCGTCGCCTTTGCCGTGGGAGCCCATGTAGCCGAATGAGATTTCGTCTTTTTCGGTCATGTGCCACGTGAAGCCGCCTCGGAAGAAGATGTTGTTGCCCTTGTGCTCGCCGTCGGAGTTTTGGTTAAGGTAGCCCGTGGGGGTGTCGCCGTCCATGTAGTCGCGCTCCGTCCAGCCGCCGTTCTCGTGGACACGTCGGCCGTAGCCGATGTTGAGGTAGGCGTCGAATTTTGGGCTGCTGAAATTGATGTTGGCTCCTGCGCGTCCGCCGCCCTTGGAGTTGACGCTGGCCTGTGCGCCGCCGTAGTATCCGGCCTTGCGGTCGCGCTTGAGTACGATGTTGATAATGCCGGCGGAGCCTTCGGCGGAGTATTTTGACGACGGGTTCGTGATTACCTCGATATGGTCGATGCTCTCGCCGGGGAGCTGTTGGAGGATGTCTCCGCGGTTGTCTGAAGTCATGCCTTGCGCCTTGCCGTTGACCCAGACGGTGACGGACTGCGAGCCGCGGAGAGAGATGTTGCCTTCGGAGTCGACCTCCACGCTGGGGATGTTCTCAAGGACGTCGGAGGCGGAGCCGCCGATGGAGGAGAGGTCCTGGTCGACGTTGAAGACCTTCTTGTCGATGTCGAGCTTCATGGTGCTCTTCTGGGCGACGACGGAGACCTCGCCAACCTGATGCGACTCCTCCTCCATGGTCACGTTGCCGAGCTTGACGACCCTCTTGGCGGAAGAGATAGTGACACTTCGGGTTATGGTCTGGTAGCCCATCATTTGGAAGCTGATGGAGTACTCCCCGTCCTTCAGGTTGTTGAGTTCGAAGAATCCGGAGACGTCGGTCACGGAGCCCTTGACGAGAGACTCGCCGCGATAGGCAATCACATTTGCGAAGGGGAGGGGTTGGCCGGTCTGGTCGACCACGTTGCCCGTTACGGAGCCGTCGGCGTGAGCCTGGGCCGCGAAGCACAGGAAAATCGCCAGGAGGGAAAGTATTCTCATTATTCAGCTGTTGTAAGGTTGATGGTAGTGGTTTTATGAAAGCGGAGCAAATTTACGAAAACGCAAAAGGTTTTGGGTGGAGTAGAGAGTTTTAGGGGGGGGATTGGTAAAGCGGTGGGGTGTCATATGGGTGAGGTTGTTTTTGAACAAGGCGAATGCGCATTCAAGATTTGTGCCATCATGGCGTTCAAAGGGGTGCGATTTCACCCCAGAAAGGCAATCGAAGAGAAATATTTTGCCACATATACGTGTTATTCACCCCAAAAACCGCGGCAGCCGCCAGTTTTGGGATTTCGGCATACCAAAAGCGTTGACAACGGCAAAATGAAGAGGCATCTTCGCGTTGTCCGATTTCCGGGAAGCGCTCACGAATGCGCTGAAAGCACTGAACAAAAGGGAACGGTCAAAGCTAATCAAAGAAAAATGGCGGATCGAAAGACAATAAAAAGCCACGACGCGGGCATAGTCGACGGAACGCACCAAGTGGTGCTTCGCGCTGTCCGAGCCACATTGCAACAGGGAGTCGTCGACATCGACGGTGAACGGTGCAAGGGGTGCGAGCTGTGCGTCTTCGAGTGCCCGGCCCACACATTGAAATTGAGCGACGAGGTCAACCTGCGCGGATTCCGCCACTCGGAGCAGCTGCGCCCCGACCGCTGCATTGGCTGCGGAAGCTGCGCGCTGATATGCCCCGACGGCTGCATAACCGTCTACCGCAAGACAATCATACCCAACGCGCTACGGGAGGAGCTGCAAAAACGATGAGAGAGGAAGTACGACTAATGAAAGGCAACGAGGCCTTGGCTCATGCGGCCATACGTTATGGCGTCGACGCCTATTTCGGCTACCCCATAACCCCGCAAAGCGAAATCCTCGAGACCCTGAAAGCCGAGAGGCCATGGAAGACGACGGGCATGACCGTCATGCAGGTGGAGAGCGAAGTGGCGGCCATCCACATGGTCTACGGCGCGGCAGCCACCGGCCGAAGGGCCATGACGTCGTCATCGGGCCCTGGCATCAGCCTCATGCAGGGCGGGATATCGTACCTATGTGGCGCCAACCTGCCATGCCTGATTGTCAACGTGATGCGCGGCGGCCCGGGCCTCGGCACCATCCAGCCAAGCCAGGCCGACTACTTCCAGACCGTCAAGGGCGGAGGTCATGGCGACTACAAGACATTCACCCTCGCCCCCGCGAGCGTCCAGGAGATGGCGGACTTCGTGGCGGTGGCTTTTGACTGGGCATTCGCCCATCGCAACCCGGCCATGATTCTCGCCGACGGCACGATTGGCCAGATGATGGAGAAAGTCGTCTTGCCCGAGAACCGGCAGAGGCTGACGACCGCCGAGATTGAGAAGCTGCACCCATGGGCGTGCACGGGCACCATGCGGCATCGCAACCCCAAGAACCGCATCACGAGCCTCGAACTTGACGCCGCGGCAATGGAGGAGAAGAACCGCGAGCGAGTAGACATGTACCGCAAGGCTGAACTTGAGGATGTCCGCTGCGAAGAGTATAGGACAGCCGACGCCGACATAGTCGTCGTGGCCTTCGGCTCGGCGGCGAGGGTCTGCACCAAGGCCGTCGACGAGGCTCGCGAGCAGGGCCTCAAGTTGGGGCTCATCCGCCCCATAACCCTATGGCCGTTCCCGACCAGAGCGATAGCCGAGGCCGCACGAAGGGCGAAAGGCTTCCTCGTGGTGGAGCTGAACGCCGGCCAGATGATCGAGGACGTGCGTTTGGCCGTCGAGGGGGCGAAACCCGTAGATCACTTCGGGACGATGGGCAGCGGCGTGATACTTACGCCCGAAGACGTTGTTAAAGCCGCAAGGCGAATTTTCGACGACAAGATATGAGCGAGACGACACTCCGAAAGGAAGAAAACATAGTTTACGCCCGGCCGCGCCTGCTGACCGACGCCAATATGCACTATTGCCCGGGTTGCAGCCACGCGACGATACATAAAGTCGTGGCCGACGTCCTGGGCGAGATGGGACTGGACGACAAGGTGATCGGCGTAAGCCCCGTGGGGTGCTCGGTCTTCATTTACAACTACATAGACATCGACTGGGTGGAGGCGGCTCACGGACGCGCGCCGGCCGTTGCGACGGGTGTCAGCCGCATGAACCCCGACAAAATGGTCTTCACCTACCAGGGCGACGGCGAGCTTGCCGCCATAGGCACGACGGAAGTGATTCACGCGTGCAACCGCGGCGAGAACATAACCATAATCTTCATCAACAATGCCGTCTATGGCATGACGGGAGGCCAGATGGCCCCGACGACGCCCCTGGGCATGAAGACCGTCACCTGCCCCGACGGCCGGACCATCGAACTCGACGGCTACCCTCTGCCCATAACTGAGATGCTGTGCGAGGCAAA
Source organism: Bacteroidales bacterium (assembly GCA_017390085.1). GTDB lineage: Bacteria > Bacteroidota > Bacteroidia > Bacteroidales > Marinilabiliaceae > W3P20-009. Next base: position 17,928 of record JAFPDB010000057.1, read on the forward strand.
CGGGACCTGTTTCGTCAGCCGCCAGTGCGTCACGAGCTACGGGGCGGTATTGCGGGCCAAGAAAGCCGTGCGCCGAGCATTTGAGAACACGTTGGCCAAAAAGGGCACGTCGGTCGTGGAGTTCATGGCCACCTGTTGCTCAGGATGGAAAATGACTCCTCACGACGCCAACGAATGGCTCGACCAGAGGATGAAAAGCATGAAAATGGGAACGCTCAAGGCAAAAGACTGAGCGACGCGCATAAAAACAAAAAGATATGACAAGCGAGATAATAATTGCGGGATTTGGAGGACAAGGCGTCCTCTCGATGGGCAAGACCCTGGCCTACGCGGGTGTGTTGCGCGGCAAAGAGGTGACATGGCTCCCGAGCTACGGCCCCGAGCAACGCGGCGGCACGAGCAACGTCACTGTCGTAATCTCCGACGAGCGCATCAGCTCGCCGATTGTCGACTCATATGACGTCGTGATAGCCCTCAACCAGCAGAGCCTCAGCAAGTTCGAGAAGAGCGTCAAGCCCGGCGGCACGCTCATCTACGACAGCTGCGGAATCAAGGACGCCCCGACGCGCCACGACATCAACATCTACTCTGTCGACGCCACCCGGACAGCCAACGCAAGCAACCTTCAGAAGATGACGGGCATAATGGTCCTTGGCGCGATGCTTGGCATAAACCGCATGATGGACAAGAGAGCCATCATTGACAGCCTCAAAAAGACACTACCTGAACGTTATCATAACCTGTTGCCGGCCAACGAGAAAGCCTTGGCCATGGGTGCCGACATGGCAGTCTGCCAAAACAAAGTGTCCGCCCCGGCCGCGTAGCGGCGAGCAACATTAAAGAGAGAGAGTCGCGGAAAGATCCGCGGCCAAAGCTCCCCGTCCCATGTGCCAAAGCCACCAGGTGCTTGCTTGGCGGCTCGGAATGGGTGGGGAGTTTCTCTTGTGCCAAGTGTGCGGATAATCAATTGTTTTTCGTAAATTTGCGCCTCGAAATCGCGAACAATAATGCAGACGGGAGATTACAGCATACCCTTGCGGCAGTTGCCGAACGGCAAGCATGACTTCAGTTTCGACTGTGGCGACGACCTGTTCGGCCGCGTGGACGGAGGGCTTGCGGAGCGAGGCTCCTTGCACGTGGACGTCAAGGTCAGCAAGACGGACGAGATGATGATCCTCGATTTCGACATTTGTGGCACCATTGAACAAGAGTGCGCCGTCTGCCTCGAGAAGTTTGATTACCCCATTGAAGATTGCGGAGAGCGCATAACCGTCAAGCTCGGCGACAAGAACGAAGAGCTTGACGACAACCTCTACGAGGTCGACGCAACAGACGAACGTCTCGACCTCTCGCAGTGGGTATATGAGCAGGCGTGTGTGATGCTGCCCATACGCCCGGAGCATCCACTCGACGAGGATGGCGAGCCGACGTGCGACAAGAAGATGCTCGCGGAGCTGGACAAATACGTAGTCCACGACGAGAGCGAGGTTCGCCGCAAGGCTCTCGAAGCTCAAGGCGAGACAACCGACCCCAGATGGGCGGCCCTAAAGAAACTTGCAAGCAAAGAATAGGAATTCTACTCCGCCCTCCCATGGCGAGATGAACATAAACCAAAGTAACAAACAATCAAATTAACAAGAAGAAATGGCACATCCTAAGCGAAACCATTCCAAGACCCGTCGCGACAAGCGCAGGACCCACTACAAGTCTGTAGCTCCAGCAATCGGCGTATGCTCCAACTGCGGGGCCCCCATCAGGCTCCACACCGTATGCGGCGAGTGCGGCTACTACCGTGGCAAGCTCGCAATCGAGAAAGAGGTCAACGCCTAAGCGGAGACTTAGGCCGACAATGCGGCTCGCCCCTTGCCGCAAGGGATTATCCTTAGAAAAATGGGGAAGCGCCGTCGGCAGAGGCCCCGCCTCTTAACCGGCGATGATTTGCCCTCGTCAGCTTGTGAGAGTTGGCGGGGGCGAATTGTTATGTATAAAAGCCGCGCATATGGATATATATTTAGCATCCCGCATAATAATCACAGGATTGTGACAAAATTGAGACAAGAATGTGAAAAGGGCCGATTTGTGTACATCGAAAATGGGCATAAAGTGCTAAATTCGCACTGAACGAATTGTACGAATAGTGCGTAACGCAGAAAGGAAAGAAAAGATAGGCTTAGGAATGAGGACAATAGAAGTGTCATGCGCAGTGATAGTGCGCGAAGGATTGATATTGGCGGCCAATCGTGGCGACACGGTCTCAAATTCCGGAGTATGGGAGTTCCCCGGCGGTAAGCCCTTGGAAGGCGAGCAGCCGCAAGATTGCGTCGTGCGCCGCGTGAAAGAGGAGCTGAATGTCGACATAAACGTCGTCGACAAGATGGAGTCTTTCAGTGTCGATGCCGACGACAGCAGGCGGTTCTTGATGCACCCGTTTTTCGCGGAGGTGTCGAACGGGAGTTTTGAGCTGAGTAATCACTCCAAAATCGAGTGGTTCATGCCAATGCAGCTAATGAGCCTCGCGTGGCCGGAGACGGACCTGCCGATTATCGACGAGATTGTGAACCGGATATTCAAGAACGGCCGATTGATATAGACTTCTCAAGGCTAAGAATATAATACGAAGCGCGCGGATGGCAAGCGAAAGCCATTCCGCGCGCTGTTAGTCTATACGGTGCGCAAGTTCAGCCTTTGCGGCGGTTGTCCGCCCATACGAAGAGCTGGGCGAGCAGGGTGCCCGAGATGCTGTGCCAGACGCACGATATGGCGCATGGCACTACGGAGAGGGGGTTGGCGGCCATGAAGAAATTGGCGGCGAGGTTGGTTGCCAGACCCGCGTTTTGCATTCCGACCTCTATGCTGAGGGTGCGCTTGCGGGCCGCGCCCATCTTGAAGAGCCGCCCGGCTGCGTAGCCGAGCAGATAGCCCAACGTGTTGTGGCACAAGACGACGGCGAATGTCAGCCCGAATAAGGCGGGCCCGTGTTCAATGAGCCTGTCGTGGACGCCGCTTATGACGCCGCCAACAATGCAAGCCAGGCCGACGACGCTGACGCCTGGCATCGTGTCGCGGACGGTGCCGAAGCCCTCTTTGCGCCCGAGAAGAGTGTTGAGGGCGAAGCCCAGCGTCACGGGCAGGAGCGTTACCATCAGGATGTTGACGAACATTCCCGCGGCATCGACTTCAACGTTTTGGCCGGCCAGCCACAGGACGAGCATCGGGGTGATGAGTGGCGACAAGAGGGTTGAGGCGGTGGTCATGCCTACGGAGAAGGCGACGTCGCCCTTGCAAAGGAAGCTCATGATGTTGCTCGAGACGCCGCCGGGGCAGCACCCGACCAGGATTATGCCGATGGCGAGCGACGTGTCGAGTCCTATGAGCCGCGTGAGCGTCCACGCTATGAGGGGCATGATGGTGTATTGGGCCATGGTGCCGACGAGGATGTTGGCGGGGGTGGCCGCCAGGTTGCGGAAGTCGGCGGTCGTGAGGGTCATGCCCATGGAGAGCATTATGATGCCGAGAATGGCGGTTTGGGTGAGTCCGCTTACCCAACTGAAGAGCTGCGGCAGGGCGAAAGACAAGGCCGCGACGCCGATGATGAAGGCTGAGGTGTGGGATGAGAGGAGCCGGCTGACGCGGGTCGGGAGGTTAGTGGTCGGGATGGTTTGCATTGTGGTGAAGGGCCTCGATAATGGGCAAGGGGAGTAGGTTTAAGCAATTTCTGGGTGGGGAAGTTTTGGTGGGCGGGGCAAAAAAGAAACCGGCCGTCGGGGTTGCTGAAGCGCCCGCCGGTCGGAAGGGATATGCGATGATTTCTTTTAGAAGACTTGTTTGCCGAGCTGGTAGAGCTTGGGGGCGACTTTTAGCCCGTGTTTCGCGATGTTGCCTTCGTGGATTTCGTAGTTGAGCTTGCCGCCGTCTGGGAGGAAGGCGATGCCGGCGCCTTGAGCGCACTGGCCTTTGGTGCAGCTGACGATGAGCACCTTGTTGCCGGACTGCGCGGAGACGAGTTGTGAGATTTGGTTGCCCTTAGACTCGCCGAGGCAGATGATATCGCTTTTGGGTAGCGCGGCGGGGGTTGCGGCCTCGTTGACCTCTATCTTGCGGTCGCCGACGAGTTTATTCTTGACGACGTTGCGCATCTCGGAGGCGAGGGTGTTGTCGCCGACCACGGTGATGACGAAGGTTTTTCCGTTATCCTCTTGCGGCCATGAGGTGTTGCGGGCGAAGTTCAGGATATAGAGTGCCTGAAATTTCGCCATCTGCGCGCTTGCGAGGTGGCAGAGGGTGAAAGCCAGTAAAAGGAGAATTAGTTTTTTCATTGGAAAGTCCTGTTAAAGTTGCAGTATTTGACCGTTGATACGATGATGCTAATTTAAAAGTTGCGTATCACACGGCAAAATTATTAGTCTTAACAATATATCAAAAAGTGCGCGGCAGTATTGAATTTGGCGCGTGCTCAAAGCCTCCAGCTGTCGAATCCTCTCACGCCCCTGAAGAGGGAGTAGACGTCGGAAAGGACGCCTCCGGGGCGGAGGTGGCTGTCGAAAAACTGCTGGCCGAGAGAGCGGAAGCAGGAGTGGGCTGTGCAGACGACGATGGCGTCGTAGAGTCCCGAAGGCTTGTCTTGCGGTTGGAACCCGTAGAGGGCGAGCGAGTCGCGCTTGCAGGCCACGGGGTCGACGACGTCGACGGTGCCGATGTTGAATGAGCGCAGCTCGTCGAGGATGTCGACTGCCCGGGAGTTGCGCACGTCTTGGATGTCGGCCTTGTAGGCCAGGCCCATGAGGAGGATGCGCATCCTGGTCACGTCGCCGCCGTGCGCGAGGAGTCGCTTGACGGTCTGCTTGGCGACGTATTGGCTCATGGAGTCGTTGACGTAGCGCCCGCGGTTGATAATCTGCGTATGGTAATTGAGCTCGCGGGCCTTGTAGTCGAGGTAGTAGGGGTCGACTCCAATGCAATGGCCGCCGACGAGACCGGGGTGGAAGGGCAGGAAGTTCCACTTGGTGGATGCAGCCTCCAGCACGTCGGCTGTCTCGATGCCCATGCGCGCGAAGATTACCGAGAGCTCGTTCATGAGGGCGATGTTGACGTCGCGTTGGGTGTTCTCGATGATTTTGGCGGCCTCGGCCACTTTTATGGAGCTTGCGCGGAAAACGCCGGCCTTGACGACCGACTGGTAGGCGGCTGCCACCCTCTCGAGACCCTCTGGCGAAGTGGCGGCGACAATCTTGCGGACGGAGGTGAAAGTGTGTTCGCTGTCGCCGGGATTGATGCGTTCGGGGCTGTAGCCGAGCGTGAAGCCCGTGCCGGCCTTTAAGCCCGACACGCTCTCGAGGATGGGGAGCAGCTCCTCCTCTACGCATCCGGGGTAGACGGTGCTCTCGACGACGACGGTGTCGCCCTTTTTGAGGTGGCGGGCGATGGAGGAGATGGCCTTTTTGAGGAGCGAAATGTCGGGGTTGCGGTTGACGTCGACAGGCGTGGGGGTGGCGACGATATGGAAATTGGCATTGGCGAGAAGGTTCTCGTCGGCCGTGAACTCGATGTCGGCCGAGGCGAAGTCTTGCGGGCCGACGACTCCGCAAGGGTCTTGCGCCCCGCGCAGCATGGCCACCCTCTCGGGCGAGTGGTCGTAGGCGATGACATGGTAGCGCGAGGCGAAAGCGAGCGCGGCAGGCAGCCCGACGTAGCCGAGGCCGGTGACGGAGACCGTGAGGTGGGGTAGGGTGGGGCGGCTCATCGGTTGTCGCCCCCTATCTCCCATTCGTTCAGCGCCGTGGCGACTCGGGCTACGTCGTCGGGCGAAATCTCGCCATGGATGGGAATGGACAAGACTTCGCTGGCCGCCATGACGGTGGACGTGAGGCCGGGGGCCGCGGGGGCGAAGGCGGGTTGGCTATGTACGGGGACGTAGAGGACCCGCGACTCGATGCCTCGCTTCTGGAGGAAAGAGCGTACGTCGTCACGGCAGCCATAGTTGACGCGTAGCGTGAAGCGGTTGAAAGTGTGGCCGTCGGCATAGTCGGGAAGGACGTAGAAGTCGTTGGCGGCGAGGGCCTTGCGGTAGGCGAGGGCCGCGGATCGACGTCGGGAGAGCGTCTCGTCGATGTGGCGGAGCCTGACTCGTAGAACGGCGGCTTGAATCTCGTCGAGGCGGCTGTTGAGCCCGATGGTCTCGCTTACGCCCGACTGGGCGACGCCGTGGCGGCAGATCATCCGGATTCGCGCCGCGATGTCGGCCGAGTTGGTGAAGAGGGCTCCGCCGTCGCCCAGGCATTCGAGGTTTCGCGACGGTGCGAAAGACGTGAAGCCGATGTCTGCGATGGAGCCGGCCATCAGTCGGCTGCCGTTGACCGACTGCGATGAGCCGAAAGCCTGCGCGGCGTTCTCGACGACGAAAAGATTATGCCGGCGCGCTATGTGGAGAATGGCCGCCATGTCCGCCATACGGCCAAAGAGGTGGACGGGGATTATGGCTCGAGTTCGAGGCGAGATTTTGCGTTCGACGTCTTGAGGGTCAATGTTTAATGACTTGGGTTCGATGTCTGCGAAGACCACGTCGATATTGAGTAGGCGAGCGGCTTCGGCGATGTCGACGGGAGCGAAAGAGGTGGTTATGACCTCGTCGCCCTGTTTTAGCCCGAGCGCCATGAGGGCTATGGTTATGGCGTCGGTCCCGCTGGCGCACGTTATGGCGTTCGACGTGCCGACGTAGTCGGCCAGCTCGGCTTCGAGGCGACGGACGTTGTCGCCATCGAAATAGACGCCGCTCTCCGCGACGGATTGCACCGCGCGGCTGAGTTCGGCTCCGTGGCGCGCGAAGGCGGCCTTGGGGTCGGTCATCGTGACGGGGGGCGTGAGGTTTTTTGTCATATGATTATTGTAGTGGGGGGTGCGGTAGGGGAGTTTTCTCACGGGTAAAATTAATAAAGGGGAGCGAATCGGGACGCGTCGGCTATGAGTATGTAGGGCGTGGGTGAGCTTGTTTTGACTAAGGGATTAAGAAAAGGAACTTTAACATCAGGAGGGAAAACGCAAGGGGCTGAAATAGTTAACTTTGCGATTCTTAGAGAAGAAAAAATTAGCATATCCGGATATTAAAATGTCAGTAGCTGAAAAAAGCGCAAAGATTAGGAACGTGGCGATAATAGCCCACGTCGACCACGGCAAGACGACCCTCGTGGACAAGATGTTGAAGGCGGCCAAAACCTTCAGAGAGAATCAGCAGGTGGGAGACCTTCTGATGGACAACAACGAGCTGGAGCGCGAGCGCGGCATCACGATTCTCGCAAAGAACTGCGCCGTCAATTGGGGCGACTACAAGATAAACATAATCGACACTCCGGGCCACTCCGACTTCGGTGGCGAGGTGGAGCGCGTCTTGAACATGGCCGACGGCTGCCTTCTGCTCGTCGACGCCTTCGAGGGACCTATGCCCCAGACGCGCTTCGTTCTCGAGAAAGCCATAAAGATCGGGCTGAAGCCAATCGTCGTAATCAACAAAGTCGACAAGCCGAACTGCCGCCCCGAGGAGGTCAACGAGGCCGTTTTCGACCTCATGTTCTCCCTCGGCGCCACGGAGGACCAGCTCGACTTCCCGACAATCTACGGATCCGCCAAGGAGAACTGGATGAGCAGCGACTGGAAACAGCGCACCGAGAACATCGACGCCATATTCGACGCCATAATCAACAACATCCCCGCCCCTAAGGTAAGCGAGGGCACGCCCCAGCTTCTCGTCACGTCGATGGAGTACTCCTCCTACACGGGACGTATAGCAGTGGGCCGCGTTCACCGAGGCGAGCTTGCGGCGGGCATGGACATCAGCCTGTGCAAGCGCGACGGCAAGATTGTCCGTCAGAAGATTAAGGAACTGTACGTCTACGACGGCATGGGCAAGAACAAAGTCGACCGAGTTGGGTGTGGCGACATCTGCGCCATCGTGGGTTTCGAGAGCTTCGACATAGGCGACACCGTAGCCGACCGCGACAACCCTGAGCCACTGCCCTCCATCGACATTGACGAGCCCACGATGTCGATGCTCTTCACGATCAACAACTCGCCCTTCTTCGGCAAGGACGGAAAGTTCGTGACGAGCCGCCACATCAAGGACCGTTTGACAAAAGAGCTGGAGAAGAACCTGGCCCTGAGGGTCGAGGACACCGATCGCGCCGACGCGTGGAACGTCTACGGCCGCGGCGTCCTCCACTTGTCGGTCCTCATCGAGACGATGCGTCGCGAGGGCTACGAACTCCAAGTGGGTCAGCCTCAGGTGATTATTAAGGAGATTGACGGTCAGAAGTGCGAGCCAGTCGAGGAGCTGACAATCGACCTTCCGGAAGATTGCTCGGGCAAGGCCATCGAGATGGTGACGCAGCGCAAGGGCGAGCTCGTCAACATGGAGCGCCATGGCGACCGCATCCACCAGGACTTCAAGATCCCGAGCCGCGGAATCATCGGCCTGCGCACGAACCTGATGACCGCCACTGCCGGCGAGGCCGTCATGGCCCACCGCCTGCTGGGATTCGAGCCATGGAAGGGTCAGATTGACAAGCGCACTAACGGCTCGCTCATAGCCCTTGAGGGCGGCACGGCCTTCGCCTACTCGCTCGACAAGCTTCAGGACCACGGGCGTTTCTTCATCAACCCTGGAGACGAGGTCTATGCCGGCCAGGTCGTCGGCGAGAACACCCGCGAGGGCGACATAGTCATCAACGTCTGCAAGAGCAAGAAGCTCACCAATATGCGTTCGAAGAGCTCGGACGACGCCGTGCACTTGGCCCCGCCGACAATCTTCAGCCTCGAGGAGGCCTTGGAATACATCCAGGGAGACGAGTATGTGGAGGTTACGCCCCACTCAATGAGGCTCCGTAAGATTCTTCTGAACGAGGCGGACCGTAAGCGCGAGGCGAAGAACGCGCAGTAGGCCAGAGCCCGGGATTGAACAATAGTTTCCCCGCCCCGAGAGTTTTCAAGAGCTTTCGGGGCGGGGCGTTTTTGTGGGTGGCTGGCGGTTACGAATTAGTTGAGGAGAGCGCCGCCGCTCGGATGGCATGAATTTCTCAAAGCGTGGCGAGGACGTCCGTGAGGGCGTCCTCGCCACGTTAAATGAGCGCGACCAATGGATACGAAGAAACGCCGCGGGAGAGTGTCTCCAGTGGCGTTTGCGCAATGTGTGTAAGAGTGGAATCTATTTAGGGTCGTAGCCCCACTTGATGAACTGGGCTCCCCAGGTGAACCCGCCGCCGAAAGCCGCGAGGATGAGGTTGTCGCCCTTGTGGAGCTGCTTCTCCCACTCGTAGAGGCAGAGGGGGATGGTTGCCGAGGTGGTGTTGCCGTAGCGTTGGATGTTGATCATGACCTTGTCGCTTGGCAGCTCCATGCGGTCGGCGGTGGCGGAGATGATTCGGAGGTTGGCCTGGTGTGGGACGAGCCATGCCACGTCGTCGGCCTTGAGGTTGTTGCGCTGCATGACTTCGACGACGGCGTCGGCCATGTAGGTGACGGCGTATTTGAAGACTTGTTTGCCTTCCTGATAGACGAAGTGTTTCTTCTGGTCGACGGTCTCGTGTGAGGCGGGCATGACGGAGCCGCCTGCGGGTATCTTGAGCCATTCGCGTCCGAAGCCGTCGGTGTGGAGGTTGCTGTCCATCAGGCCGACGTTCTCCTCAGTGGGCTCGACGAGGACGGCCGTGGCGGCGTCGCCGAAGAGGACGCAGGTGGTGCGGTCGGTGTAGTCGACGATGGAGGACATTTTCTCGGTGCTGACGAGGATGACCTTCTTTTTGGAGCCGGACTGGATGTACTGGCTGACGAGGTCGAGGCCGTAGAGGAAGCCGGAGCAAGCGGCGTTGATGTCGAAGGCGAGCGCCTTGTGAATGCCGACTTTGTCGCAGATTATGGCTGCCGTGGCAGGGAGGACCATGTCTCCCGTCACTGTCGTGCAGACGACGAGGTCGACGGTCTGGAGGTCGAGCCCTGTCTTGCGGACGAGGTCTTCGACGGCTTTGGCACCCATGTCGGACGCGCCGAGGCCTTCGCCTTTGAGGATACGTCTTTCCTTGATTCCGACGCGGGTCATGATCCATTCGTCATTGGTGTCGACCATTCGGCTGAGTTCTTCGTTGGTGAGGCGGTATTCGGGGGTGAAGGCGCCTACTCCAGTAATTACAGCGTTTACCTGTGGCATTAGTATCAGATGGTGTTTTGTTTTCTTGTTGGGATTGGCGTGTGAGGGTCGCACACGCCGTAAAGTTATGAATTAATTTTCAGAAAGGGGGATAAGGGCGGCGTATGGTGGTGGTTTTTAGGGAGAAGGGTCGAAACATAAAGGCGAGGGCGGGGGTTCATCGTCTGAACCCGCCCTCGCGATTCCTAATTGTCAATTCTGGATATGATTGACGGCTGAATTCTAATACTCTTCCCAGCTCTTGATCTGGAGGTCTTCAGCGCCTTTCTTGCAGAAGGCTTTTATGAAGGCGCTTGCCAGGCGGGCGTTGGTGATGAGCGGCACGTTGAAGTCGATGGCGTCGCGGCGGATTTTGTAGCCGTTGGCCAGCTCGTTGTGTGTGAGGTCTTTGGGGATGTTGACCACGAGGTCGATTCTCTTGTCGCGGATGTAGTCAACGACGTTGGGCTGCTGGTTCTCGTCGGGCCAGTAGAGCAGGGTGCTTTCGACCCCGTTGTCTTGCAGGTATTTCTGGGTGCCGTGCGTGGCGTAGAGGTTGTAGCCTTTCGATTTGAGGAGGCGCGCCGCCTCCAGGAGTTCCAGTTTGGCGCGTGCGCCGCCTGAAGAGATGAGGATGTTCTTCTTTGGGATTCGGTATCCGACGGAGAGCATGGACTCGAGGATGGCGTCGTCGAAAGTGTCGCCGATGCAGCCGACTTCGCCGGTCGATGACATGTCCACTCCGAGGACTGGGTCGGCCTTCTGGAGGCGCGCGAATGAGAACTGCGGGGCTTTGATGCCGACGTAGTCGATGTCGAAGAGGTTTTTCGACGGCTTCTCGACGGGCAGGCCGAGCATGACTCTGGTGGCGAGCTCGATGAGGTTGACTTTCAGTACCTTGCTGACGAACGGGAAGGAGCGCGAGGCGCGGAGGTTGACCTCGATGACCATGATGTCGTTGTTCTTGGCCATGAGCTGCATGTTGAACGGGCCGCTAATCTCGAGGGCCTTGGCGATTTTGCGGGCGACTTTCTTGATTCGCTTGACGGTCTCGACGTAGAGTTTCTGCGGGGGGAAGACGATGGTGGCGTCGCCCGAGTGGACTCCGGCGAACTCCACGTGTTCGGAGATGGCGTAGGCGATAATCTCTCCGCCTTGCGCCACGGCGTCGAGCTCGATTTCCTTGGCTTGCTCGATGAATTGCGACACGACGACGGGGAACTCCTTGGAGACGTTGGCGGCGAGGTTGAGGAAGTAGCCAAGCTCCTCGCGGTTGGAGACGACGTTCATGGCGGCTCCGGAGAGGACGTAACTCGGGCGGACGAGGACGGGGAATCCTACTTCGTCGACAAATTTGTAAATGTCGTCGATGGTGGTCAGCTCGTTCCACTTGGGCTGGTCGATGCCCAGCTCGTCGAGCAGGCTTGAGAATTTCGAGCGGTTCTCGGCGCGGTCGATGTTGATGGGCGACGTTCCGAGGATAGGGACGTTGCGGCGGTGGAGTTTCATGGCCAGGTTGTTGGGGATCTGGCCGCCGACGGAGACGATTACGCCCCTTGGGTTCTCGAGGTCGATGATGTCGAGGACGCGTTCCTCTGTCAGCTCGTCGAAGTAGAGCCTGTCGCAAACGTCGTAGTCGGTGGAGACGGTCTCGGGGTTGTAGTTGATCATGACCGAGCGGAGTCCCTGGCTCTTGATGGTGTTGATGGCGTTGACCGAGCACCAGTCGAACTCGACAGACGAGCCGATACGGTAGGCTCCCGAGCCGAGTACGATGACGGAGCGGTGGTCTCCAAGGTACTTGACGTCGTTCTCCGTGCCGCAGTAGGTGAGGTAGAGGTAGTTGATTTGTGCGGGGAACTCGCCGGCCATGGTGTCGATTTGCTTGATGACTGGCACGATGCCACGGCTCTTGCGGTATTCGCGGACGTCGAGGAGCTGGTCCTCCATCTTGCGCGACGGGTCTTTGCCCACGAGTCGGGCAATCTGGAAGTCGGAGAATCCGCATCGTTTGGCTTCTCGGAGCAGGTCGTCGGAGAGTTCCGTGACGTTGTTGCTTGCCGAGAGGTCGCGGCGGATCTGGTCGAGGTGTTGGAGCTTATAGAGGAACCACTTGTCGATTTTGGTGATGTCATGAATCTCGTCGACTGTCATGCCGCCCGCCATGGCCTCGCTAATGGCGAAGACTCGCTTGTCGGTGGGGTTGGCGAGTTCTTGGCGGATGTCGATGTCCTTGAGCGGCTGGTTGCCGCAGAAGCCGTGCATGCCCTGGCCCACCATTCGCAGGCCTTTCTGGATGACCTCTTCGAAGCAGCGTCCGATGGCCATGATCTCGCCGACGGACTTCATGCTTGAGCCGATTTGCTTGGAGACGCCGGCGAACTTGCCGAGGTCCCAGCGCGGGATTTTGCATACGATGTAGTCGAGGGCGGGTTCGAAGAACGCCGGCGTGGTCTTGGTGACGGAGTTCTTGATTTCCCAAAGGCCGTAGCCGAGGCCGAGCTTGGCGGCGACGAAGGCGAGGGGGTAGCCCGTGGCTTTTGACGCGAGGGCGGACGAGCGGCTGAGGCGCGCGTTGATCTCGATGACGCGGTAGTCTTCGGATTGCGGGTCGAGGGCGTACTGGACGTTGCACTCGCCCACGATGCCGACGTGGCGCACGATTTTTATGGCGAGCTCTCGGAGCTTGTGGTATTCGCTGTTGGTGAGTGTCTGCGACGGTGCGACGACGATACTCTCGCCGGTGTGGATGCCGAGGGGGTCGAAGTTCTCCATGTTGCAGACGGTGATGCAGTTGTCGTAGGCATCGCGGACGACTTCGTACTCGACCTCTTTCCAGCCTTTGAGGCTCTCCTCGACGAGGATCTGGTTGGAGTAGCTGAGCGCGTTCTCGGCTCTTTGTATGAGCTCCTCGCGGTTCTGGCAGAAGCCCGAGCCCATGCCGCCGAGGGTGTAGGCGGCTCTGACGATGATGGGGAAGCCGATTTTCTCGGAGGCGGCGAGTGCTTCCTCGACGGTGTTGACGGCTATGCTGTGGGGTGTCTTGACGTCGATGCTCTTGAGCATGTTGGCGAAGATCTCGCGGTCCTCGGTGTCGATTATGGCCTCGACTGGGGTGCCGAGGACGCGTACGCCGAATTTTTGAGGACTCCGCTCTCGAATAGAGCCACTCCGCAGTTGAGGGCCGTCTGGCCGCCGAAGGAGAGGAGGATTCCGTCGGGCCTCTCTTTCTTGATCACCTGCTCCACGAAGTAGGGTGTGACGGGGAGGAAGTAGATCTTGTCAGCGATGTTCTCCGACGTCTGAATTGTTGCGATGTTTGGGTTGATGAGGACCGTCCTGACGCCTTCTTCCTTGAGGGCTTTGAGGGCTTGCGATCCCGAATAGTCAAACTCGCCGGCCTCGCCAATCTTGAGGGCTCCGGAGCCGAGGATGACCACTTTCCTTACTTCGTGTACCATTATATATGTGTGATGAGATGCTTTAAAGCCAGAGTGATTGGTTTCACGCGTTCCGTGTCTGCGCAATCGGGGCAAAAATACATAAATTCCTGTTATGCTCCCGCGTGCGAGGTGTGATTAGGGCGCGTGATGTGAAAAAATGCGGGTGCGGGTTGCGGATTGGCGTCGGGTGTGAAAAGGACGGGTCAGGGCGGCATGGCGTGGTGTTTTGGTGGTTGTTTTAGAGGTATTGTGTTTTGTTCTTTTTGTTGGGGTGTCGAGGCGAAGAGTGGGGACGCTTAATGTTTCGGGAGGGGAGATAAAAATGGAATATTAGGGTAGGGAATGTTAAATATGCGTTCCACTATTGCATAAAATTTTTAAATGACCTAAGTTTGCTAAACGAACAGAACATAATGGTATTAAGATAATGCCGTCTGTGAAACTCAATTCGAACCAGCAAAAGAGTCATACCAATGCCGAGGTTGGCGTTTATGTGATTGAAAGTCATCACGAAAGAGGGCTAAGGCCTCTGAGCGACTTGGCGTGTTGGCGTTGCTGAGTATTTGTAAACACCAATCATATTAATTAATGAAAACGGAAAAGAAATAATGAAAAACTCCCTAATGGCGACGAACAGAGCGTACCGCCTGCGGGAAGCGAGCAATCAACCAATCAGAAGAAAGCAATAAAAACCAATGGCAAAATGAAAAGAACAACAATCAGAATCGTGGGCTGCCTGGTGGCCATGCTTATGCTCTTGGTAGGGCAGGAGGCGTGGGGCCAGAGCCAGCGCACAATCACCGGCACCGTCCTCGACTCCCAAGGACAGCCCGTCGTGGGAGCCGCCATAGTCGAGAAAGGCACAACGAACGGCACCGTGGCGGATATCGACGGCAAGTTCTCGCTGAGAGTGACGGGCAACGCGATCAGCGTCACCTTCATCGGCTTCCAGAGTCAGGATGTCGACATCGCAGGCAAGACGAGCGTGGAGGTCGTCCTCGTCGAGGATAACATCGAGCTCGGCGACATTGTAGTGGTGGGTTACGGCGTGATGAAGCGGTCCGACATGACCGGCTCCGTGGTCTCCGTGGGCGACGACGCCATCAAGAAGTCGGTCGTCACCTCTGTCGACCAGGTGCTTCAGGGCCGCGCGGCCGGCGTCTCCATCCAGGCCAACTCCGGTCAGCCGGGCGCGTCGACCTCAATCCGCATCCGCGGCACGAACTCGCTCAACGCTTCCAACCAGCCTATCTTCGTGATTGACGGCGTGGTCATCGACGCTGCCACGAGCGACGAGAACAGCAACCCGCTGAGCTCCATCAACCCGTCCGACATCGTCTCCATGGACGTCCTCAAAGACGCTTCTGCGACAGCCATCTACGGTTCGCGCGCGTCTAACGGTGTCATCATGATAACCACCAAGAAAGGCAAGAGCGGCGAGAGCACCATCACCTACGACGGCTACGCCGGCTGGCAGGAGATGCCCGTGCAGCTCGACATGCTCAACCTCCGTCAGTACGCCGAGCACCACAACGCCCGCGCCGATAAGGGCACTGGCGTTGACCCCAGCTCCTCGTTCGTGCGCCCCGACCTGCTTGGCGAGGGCACTAATTGGCAGGACGAGCTCTTCCGTCAGGCCGTCATGCAGAGCCACAACCTCTCCATAACCGGCGGCACCGACAAGACGACATACGCCCTCTCGGGCAGCTACCTCGATCAGGAGGGCATCGCAGTGGGGTCGAGCTTCAAGCGCGTCTCTTTCCGCGGAAACATCGACTCCGAAGTCAAGAAGTTCCTCCGCTCGGGCGTCAACTTCACATTCTCCGAGAGCAAGCAGGAGCTCGGCACCAGCAACGACGTCATCATGAGCGCCCTCATGCAGCAGCCTACCGTCGCCGTGACGGGTCCCGACGGCTCATTCGACGGCCCCGACGACGTCTGGATGCCCGACAACCCGATCGGCCTCGCCAAGCTCAAGACCAACTACAATCGCAAGATAAACTTCCGCTTCGGCGCCTACGTCGAGGCCGACATCATCGAGGGTCTCAAGCTCAAGAGTGAGGTCTCGGCCGACTACAACTTCAACCGCGACTATTACTACTGCCCCGACTACCAGTTCGGCATCAAGACTCAGGACACCCGCACCAGCGAATGGACTAAGACCAACACCCGCTACTGGAGCTGGCGCAACACACTCACCTACGACAAGACGTTCAACGATATGCACAACCTCAACGTCATGGTGGGTCAGGAGATGAACCACAGCAACTACGAGTACCAGTTCGCATCAGTAAACGGTTTCTCCTCCAACACGACGCCCGACATTTCGGCCGGCGACGCCAGCACCAGCAGCGCAAAGGGCTTTAAGAACGACAACTCCATAAGCTCCGTCTTCGGACGCGCCTTCTTCTCCTTCGACGACCGCTACCTGGTCACCGCCACCATCCGTCGCGACGGCTCGAGCAAGTTCGCTGAGGACAACAGGTGGGGCTGGTTCCCCTCCGCGGCCCTCGGCTGGAAGATTTCCAACGAGGAGTTCTTCCCCGAGCAAGAGGTCATCAACAACGCCAAGCTCCGCCTCGGCTGGGGCCAGACGGGCAACCAGAACGTCTCCGACTGGGCATACATGTCTATCCTGGCCTATAAGACCACCCCGTGGGGCACGGGCGTCCTGACGGGCAACACCGCCAACCCCGACCTCGAGTGGGAGACCACCGACTCCTACAACGTGGGTCTCGACCTCGCGTTCCTCAACAACCGCATCGAGGTGATTGCAGATGGCTATTATAAGAAGACCCGCAACCTCCTGCTCCAGCTCCCGCTGCCCGCCTTCCTGGGATCCGAGGGCTACGGCGCCGCATCCAACCCGTGGGGCAACGTCGGCTCGCTCGAGAACAAGGGCTTCGAGCTGACCATCAACTCCGTCAATATCGACAGGGGCGACTTCTCGTGGCGCACCAACCTCGTCTTCTCGCTCAACCGCAACAAGGTCAAGGAACTCGACTCCTCGAGCTCAACTATCGACAAGACCTACCAGGTCGGCTCCTCGAAATACACCGTCACCCGCACCGTCGAGGGACAGCCCATCGGCAAGTTCTGGGGCTACAAGGTCATCGGCCGTTTCGACAAGCCTGAGGATTTCTACTACACCGACTCGGAGGGCGTCGTAAGGCAGGTAGCTCTGCCGGAGGGCAACTCCATCGACAAGAACGGCACCTTTATCGGCGACTACCGTTTCGCCGACCTCAACGGCGACGGCAAGATCAACAACGAGGACTGCACCTTCATCGGCAACCCCGAGCCCAAGTTCACCTACGGTATTGGCAACTCCTTCTCCTACAAGGGTATAGACCTCACCATCTTCTTCTCGGGCAGCTACGGCAACGACGCCCTCAACTTCACCCGCAGCCGAATCGAGGATCCGCGCGTCAACAGCAACATCCTCGCCGACGCACTCGACTACGCCCGCGTCGAGAAGATCGACCCCAACGGCCCGGACGACGACTACCGCAACCTCCACGTCGTAGGCGGCGACGGCAAGAGGGCCGCCCTCCAGGTGTCCGACGCCAACAACAACTACACCCGCGTCTCCGACCTCTTCGTGGAGGACGCCTCCTACATCCGACTCCAGAACGTCTCTCTCAGCTACACCTTCCCCAGGAGCTGGAAGTGGATGGAGGCGGCAAGGCTCTCCAACATCCGCGTCTACGCCAACGTCCAGAACGTCTACACATGGACCAAATACGAAGGCATGGACCCCGAGATCGGCGCCATGTACGGCGATGCGCTCATGACCGGTTTCGACTACGGACGCTACCCGTCGCCGCGCATCTTCACCTTCGGCCTCTCAGCAAGCTTCTAAAGATGCCGACAGTCTGAACAACTAAACCGATTAATTGACAATGAGAAACAAGATATTCATGGGAGCCCTGGCCCTTGGCGCCCTCTCTCTCTCAAGCTGCGACGACTTCTTGACGAGCGAGAACACCTACCAGGCCAATCAGGACACCTATTTCGACAGCGAAGAGGCCGTCGAGAGCGCCATCTACCCGCTCTACAACTACGTGTGGGCCGGCTTCAACGAGAAATTCTACTACAGCATCGGCGACGGACGTGCCAACAACATCACCGCCCGTTGGTCCGACTACATCTACCCCTACACCAACTTCACCGAGACGAGCCTAAGCCCGGGACTTAGCGACGCGTGGGGCGCCTTCTACAGCGTCGTGGCGCAGAGCAACAACGCCATCAACAACATCCGCGACCGCGCGAAGGGAGTCGACGAGAAGTTCAAGGCCGAGGCGGTGGCCGAATGCCGCTTCATGAGGGGCCTGGCGTTCTACTACATCGCCTCCATATGGGGCAAAGCCATCATCTACGAGAACACCGCGGACATGGTCAGCAACACCGTCGTCCCGGCCAACAGGCAGACCGACGCCATGGAGTTCGCCATCCGCGACATGGAGTTCGCCGCACAGAACCTCCCCGCGACCGAGAAGGGCGAGGGCCGCGTCAACAAGTACGCCGCCTATGGCATGCTGAGCCGCTTCTACCTCTCCATGGCGGGCCTCACCACCGAGGGTGCCTACGACGGCTCCAATATCGCCACCGACTTCAACCGCGGCGTGCGCAACGCCTACTACCTCGACCTGGCCAAGAAGGCCGCCAAGAAGTGCATTGAGGAAGGCCCCTATAAGCTCGTCGACAACTACGGCGACCTCTTCAGCGTGGCAGGCACAAACAACAACTCGGAGAGCATCTTCCAGCTCCAGTGGCTCAAGGGCTCGACCTCAGCCATCGGCGGCTGCGCCAACCCGATGCCCGCCTTCTTCAGCTGGAGCACCATGGTGGGCGAGACCAACTGGGGCAACGCCACCTACGCAAGCTACGACATCGTCCGCACCTACGACCCCAAGGACCGTGTCCGCCGTCACGCCACCATCGCCACCGTCGGCGAACATTACCCGCAGCTCAACAAGAAGAACGGCGGCTACACCTACAACGAGACCGAGACTGGCTACGACAACAAGTGCAACATCGTCAAGTACGTCATCGGCAAGATTGACGACAACGGGCAAAGCTACCAGCAAAGCTCGGGCCTCAACACCTACATGATGCGCCTGCCCGAGGTGTACTTCAACTACGCCGAGGCCTGCATGGGCAACGCCGAGTTCCTCAAGGACGCCGAGCCCCTCGGCTACCTCAACAAGGTCCGCAAGCGCGCTGGGATGCCCGAGATTACCCGTCTCGACTACGAGACCCTCGCCTACGAGCGCCGCATCGAGCTCGCCTTCGAAGGCCAATACTGGTACGACCTGCTGCGCCGCTCTTACTATAAGCGCAGCGAAGTGGTCAACTACCTCAACACGCAGGAGCGCAACGCAGGCTACGAGTGGAACGAGGCCGAGCCTTGCCAATACGAGCAGACGAGCGAGGGCACGGGCGTGTCAGTGGCAACGGAGGACAGGCTCCTTCTGCCCATCTCCGACGTCGACGCCGGCCGCAACCCGATGCTCAACCAAGCCCCTGTCGCCTACACATTCGGCGAGCGTGAGGTCGATCCGGCAACTCTCTTCGACTAACATGCCGAAAAACAAGGCTTCTTAACTACATAACTAAGTAAAAATGAAAGCATTAAGATATATCTGCCTGTCCGGACTCATCCTCTCCGCCGTAGGCTTCACGGCTTGTGAGGACGACGACGAATACTTCGAGTCCGACGCCCAGAAAAAAGCCATCGTCGTCGAGAAAGTCTACCTCGAAAACGCCGAGAGCAAGACGCCCGACCGCGACATCACGGGCACCTTCGCCCGCGTCGGGCAGCTCATCCGCCTCGAGGGCTCTGGCTTCTATGGCATGAAGAAGGTCTACATCAACGGCTACGACACATACTTCAACCGCGCCTACGTGACCGACAACTCCATGCTCGTCTCCATCAACACCAAGACTCCCATCGTCGACGCCGACCCCGCCGAGCGCAACAAGATACGCCTCGTCAAGGACAACGCGGAGTTCACCTTCGACAACCTCGTGATCCGAGCCGCCAACCCCGCCGTCGCCACCGTCAGCTGCACGATGCCGATGCCCGGCGAGACAGTCGTCGTCTTCGGCGAGAATCTACAGGAGGTCAGCAAAGTGACCCTCCCCGGCGACGTCGTCATCACCGAGGGCATCGTCTCCGACAACGAGACGGGCGAGTGGTTCAGCTTCGTGATGCCCGAGGGCGTCACGGCCAGCGGCAACATCGCCTTCGAGGGCGCCAACGGCGTCGGCAAGTCGCCAGCCTACTTCAACTTCACCGAGGGCCTCATCCTCAACTTCGACGGCGTGGGCGCGCAAGGCTCCTGGGGCGGCAAGGACGACGACGGCAACATCAAGGCCGGCGCGTCGATGGTCTTCGCCTCCGACCTTGTCGACGACCCCTTGGCCTCCGGCCGCGGACTCTGCCTGCCCATCGTGCCCAAGCGCCTCATCGACGAGGGCGGCATAGCCTCGGGCAAGCCCCGCGCGTCGGAATGCTGGACGGCAGGCAACGACGAGGCCTCTGACGACTGGAGCCGATTCCTTAGCGCCATCCCAGCCGAGACATCAACCAACGAAATCGCCATCCAGTTCGACGTCTACTGCCCAGAGGCATGGTCCGGGACCGGCCACATCGAGATTTGCCTTATCAACAACTTCAACTATGCAGGCATCCTCTCCGACGACGACCGTGAGCAGAACGCCTCCGCCTACTACGTGCCTTGGATTCAAGAAGGCAAGGTAGTGCCGTTCCAAAACGATGGTTGGCAGACCGTCACGATCCCATTCTCCGACATCCTCGCCGAGGGCAAGCGCCCGTCGGAGTCCCACACCTTTGGCGGCTTCTTCGAGAAGACGTTCCAAGACGTCATCGACACCCGCAACAGCGCTTCCTACCGCAACTTCGGCATGGGCTTCGTCAACACCGACTTCACCTACGACGGCGTCGAGGTCGTAGCCGAGAAATTCGCGGGTCCAGACATATACATCGACAACTGGCGTATCGTCCCCATCAAGTCCGTGACCATCTCCGACTACCCCGAGGACGACGAAGACTAACAACCTGAGGCCGAGGCCCGGCGGGCGGTGAGATTTGTCCATGCCGCCCGCCACCGCCTCGCCACACCGTAAACCAAACTTTTCATAAGATTTAGATATGAAGCGTAACAGCATACTCTTACCTTTCGCCGCGCTCGCGCTCCTGTGCGCCGGCTGCGACGACGACAAGATGGATTGGGGAACGCCCGAGGGGCAGACCCCCATCTCCGGCCCCGAGGCCATCCCCTTGTCAATCCAAGAGCAAATCAACAACTACGACTACCTCAAGAACTACGTCAAGCAGTACCAGAGCCGCCTCGGGTCCAACTTCATCCTCGGACTCGGCATGGGTCTGCAGGGCTACATGGACGATGCCGCTTACCGCAGCGTGGCCGACGGAAACTTCCAGATGTACACCCCGGGCAACGCCATGAAGCAGGGCGTGATGGTCAAGAACGACGGCACCATCGACTTCTCGACCGTCGACAAGTTCCTGGCCATGATCCCCTCCGACGCCCGCGTCTACGGCCACAACTTCATCTGGCACACCCAGCAGAACCAGACCTACCTGAAGAGCCTCATAGCGCCCAAGATGGTTGTCGAGTCCGAAGGTGGTATCGCCAACATTCTCGCGGGAGACGCGTCCGACTTCGATAGCGGGACCAGCGGCGGATGGGGCAGCTGGGGCTCAAATAAGAAAGACGCGTCGGTCTCCGACGGGGGAGTCGACGGTTCTAAAGCCATGAGGCTCGAGAACAACGGCAACGGCAACGCCTGGGATGCCCAGTTCGCCTACACCCTCGGCGCGCCCCTCAAAAAAGACGTGACCTACGCCCTCAAATTCCAGGCCCGAGTCGAGTCTGGGGTCGGCGAGCTGCAATTCCAATACCAAAACAGCTCGACCTACGGCAGCCAAGGCGGCTACAACACATTCTCCATATCTTCCGACTGGGCGACCTACGAGTACGAGTTCACGGTCACAGAATTTGACGATGTCGATCGCATTATTCTAAATTTCGGAAAGGTTGGCGGAGCCTACCTCATTGACAATATCGAGTTCGGAGAGAAACAGGAAGACCCCATGGAAAACATCCTCGCGGGCGACGCGTCCGACTTCGAGGGTGGGACCAACGGCGGATGGGGCAGCTGGGGCTCAAATAAGAAAGACGCGTCAGTAGCAAAGGGCGAGGGCGTCGACGGCTCCAACAGCTTGCGCCTTGAAAACAACGGCGATGGCAACGCTTGGGATGCCCAATGCGCCTACACGTTCGACGAACCGTTCGTCAATGGCGAGACCTACATAATCCAGTTCAAGGCGCGCGTCGAGGCTGGTGCCGGAGAGTTGCAATTCCAGTACCAGAACGGCTCCACCTACGGCAGCCAAGGTGGCTACAACACCTTCAGCGTCGGGACCGAATGGACACCCTGCGAGTATGAGTTCGTGATGGGCTTCGACGACGCTAACCGCATAATCCTGAATTTCGGCAAGGTCGGCGGCGCGTACCACATCGACAACATCAAGTTCGGCAAGAAGAAGGACACCAATAAATCGCTCAAAGCGACAAAGATATACTACGAGATCATGTCCCCCGAAGCCAAGTACGAGGCCCTCGACAACGCCATGGAGCAGTGGATCAAGGGCGCTTTCGAACACTTCAACGGCGACAAGCGCTTCGCCGGATGGGACGTCATCAACGAGGCCATAGCCGACGGCGGTGGCCGACGCGGAATCAACGGCGTCTTCGGAGGCAGCTGGACTGAGGACGACGTCACATACTACGATAAGCAGCCTACCGAGACCGAGACAGATGGCCTCAACCTCAACTGGTCCTCAGCAGCCGGCAACCAGCACTTCTACTGGGGCTACTACATGGGCATGGACTACGCCGTCAAGGCTTTCGAGTACTCCCGCAAGTACGCCGACGCCAACGGCCTGACCGACCTCAAGCTCTTCTACAACGACTACAACCTCGAGACTAGCCCCTCCAAACTCGCCGAGGTCATTGAGTTCGTCAAAGACATCGACGCCGCCGCAGGCAGGCCCATCGTCGACGGCATCGGAACCCAGATGCACGTCCAGAGCGGACTCGCAAGGGCCGACATCGACGCCATGTTCAAGACCCTCGCCGCCACCGGCAAGCTCATCCGAGTAACCGAGCTCGACGTGGCCGTCAACACTGCCTCCCCGAGCGCAGCGGAGCTCGAGA
>JAFPDB010000058.1 GCA_017390085.1 Bacteroidales bacterium
GCAGTGGGAGACATCCGTACATGCTACATCGGCATGAACATCGAGCAGCTCGGCTCTCTTCTGCAAGCCCAAATCGCAAGAGGCCTCGCCTTCGACGCGCAGGCCGAGGAGGAGGCCATGACGGCCAAGGCGGCCGACCTCACGATCGCTTTCATCGAGAGGCTGAGCCACATAAAGGAGATGCTCTACACAGATGTCGACGCCATGGTACACAACGACCCCGCCGTCAAGAGCTGCGGCGAGGTTATCTTCTGCTACCCCATGGTCCAGGCCATGGTCCACTACCGAGTGGCGCACGAGCTCCTGACGATGGGAGTCCCCATCATACCGCGCATCATATCCGAGCAAGCCCACTCCCAGACGGGTATCGACATCCACCCCGGAGCGCAGATCGGTGACCATTTCTGCATCGACCACGGAACGGGAATCGTCATCGGCGAGACCTGCATAATAGGCTCACACGTCATGCTCTACCAGGGAGTGACGCTCGGCGCCAAGAGCTTCTCTCGGGGCGATGACGGCATGCTCCTCAACGTCCCGCGCCACCCGATTATCGAGGACAACGTCACCATATACTCCAATTCTTCCATCCTCGGCCGCATCACCATCGGCCACGACACCATTGTCGGCGGCAACGTCTGGCTCACCCATAGCGTCAAGCCCCATTCCATAATCCTTCAGCAGAAGGCCGTCAACACATCTTTTACCGACGGGGCCGGCATCTGAGCCAGCGCAAAATGGGGCGGCCGCCACTTCCGTACGCTCGGATGTGGCGGCCGCCTCTTTTATTTCCACTCAAGAAGACAGGCTATCGCTCGCAATATACCACCGTAAGCACCACCTCGCCAACATCTGCGAGAGTCTTGCGGCTGATGTTCTCCAACACGTCCTGCTGCGTATGCCAAGTCTTGCAAAAGCCGTCCTCGTAGTGGATTATGTCTATCGTCGGGATGCTCGTCAATTTGTTTATGTAGTAATGGTCGTCGGTCACGTAGCCCCCGCCGGCGCGCGCGAAAAGGTTTCCCTTGCCCATCTTCTCGGCTATGCCCCACACTTTCTCCACGACGTCGGGAGCGCTGCTCTTCGAGAAATGCTCAATGGGGAATATGGCGTCGGCCGCCCCCACCATGTCGAGCAATATGCCAAACCTGTGCGATGCCTCGCGCCCGGGGCCTTTGCTCCACAGCTGGCTGCCGACGCACCATGTGTCCTGCCGATAGTCGCCGACGGGTTTATGGTCGGGTGTGCCGCCGTCCTCAGCGTCGAAAAGCACGATGTCCACTCCAATGGCCGGGGCCTTGGCCTGAAGCTGGCGCGCCACCTCCAGAAGCACGCCCACTCCCGAGGCCCCGTCGTTCGCTCCGCTGATGGGAATGTCACGGAGCCTCTCGTCGGGGTCGTGATCCGCCCATGGGCGGCTATCGTAATGCGCGCAGAGCAAGATCCTCCTGACCCTGTCGGGACGGTATGAGCCTATTATGTTCCTGACGCGCAAGGGTTTACCCGCATAGTCGGCTCCCTCGGCCTCATGGAGGCTAACATCCGCGCCAAACTGGCGGAGCTTGCCCGCGAGGTAATCTGCGCACCGTGCGTGAGCCTCGCTCTCCGGCACGCGTGGCCCGAATGCCGTCTGGGCCGCCACGTAGGCGTAGGCCGAGTCGGCGCAAAAACTGACTGCCGGAAGGCTTTCAGGGATTTCTATCGTGCTTTGGGGCAATTGCTGCCCGCCGCCTTTGGCGCACGAGCTGACGAGCATGGCCGATATGCCGGCCGCTATCGCGTACCTGCCCAACAATGTGGCAAAGGCTGGCGTGTGGTGTCTCATTTCGGGGTGATGGCTATTTGTCGTTGACGTTCTTTCTGTCAGACAAAGATATGCGTATGGATTCGAAAATATCGTAGACAAAAGCTAACGACGTGGAAAAGTCTTCGAGTGGCGATTGCCGGCTCCCATTTGCCGGAAAGGCGGGCTTGACGCGCGGCGAGTCGGGGCGCGTGCGGCCTCAAGACGAAGTTTTAATATAAAAAACATTGCAAAAGTACTTTTTTTTTTAGACGTTTGTGAGAGTAGGACGGTGGAGGCCGGTTCGGCGTTCATTCCATATCCTACGCAAAATCATATGGGTTTCTGATGCGGTCCGTCCCTTTTCCGCAAACTAAAACCATAGGTTTTGCCCGTTCTGTTCTACGCCACCTTATCATAATACATAGGCATCCGCATTTTGTTGGCCAGTCCGTTCGAGACACCCCAACCCGAGAGTTGCCGTGGGCAAGGTGAAGTTATGTTAAAATTTAGGGACTAACGATGAGTAGTGCACATCCTATGCTTCTCAACACGCGTCTTTACCTTCTCCCCCTCCTTTTACTATCGCTAACGTCCGTCTTTTCCAAAGCAGCCAACAACTATTGGGATTCGCGTATTGTGAGCCACGTCTCCATGGACGACGGCCTCCCGGGCAATCTTGTGGACCACATTTGCATCGACGACAACGGATTCGTCTGGTTCGCGGTGGGCGGCACGGGGCTGGCGCGCTACGACGGCTATACGATCCGCGAATTCAATGTGGCCAACAGCCCCGCCCTTCGCAGCAACTTCGTCTACAATGTCGTCATGGGCAATAACGGCCACCTCTGGATAGGTCACGAGAAAGGCCTCGCCATGTTCGACACCCGGACGGAGCGGCTGACGGCCGTCCCACTCGTGTTCGGCAACGACACCCTCCCCGCCCAACAGATTTTCCAGATGGCCAAAGATGCCGACGGGCTCATATGGCTGTCGTACCATCGCACGCTCGTCTGCCTCTCCTGCGCCGATTCCGAAGGCCCTGTCGTCGTCGCCAAGACGGAGCTGCCCGCGGTTGTCAGTTGCATAGAGCAAGGAGCGCGCGGAGTCTATGTGGCAGCCGCAGGCGTGGTCTACGTCTGCCGCGCCGACCAGAGGAGGGGAGAGATAATCGTCCGTCAGGACCCTCACCCCAACCTCACCCGCGTCAACCCCGTGGTTGAGGCCATTGCCGAGAGCAGCGGCTACCTCTGGGTGGGCACCAACGTGGGCGTCTTCCGCTACAACCTCACGACGGGAGAGGAGCGAGTCTATCGCCACGACGATTTCAATCCTCACTCCCTGACGCAAGACCGCGTCACCGACATCGAGACCGACAACGACGGGCGAGTCATCGTCGCCACGCTCATGGGGCTCAACGTATACAATCACGAGACCGACGACTTCGAGCGCATCACTCAAGACGATTCGCGGCCGGGCAAGGCCCTGAGTTCCAATTTCGTCAACTGCCTCGCGGCCACGCCCTCAGGCCTATGGGTGGGCAACGACGTGGCGGGAGCCGACTTCATAAGCCCTATGCTTCTCGACGTGAAGAACTTCTCCACCGACGAGATTTGCGGCCGCCTCTCGCCCGCCGTGGCAGTGGCCCACACGCAGTGCCCCGTCAACGCCATTGTCGAGGACGGGGACGGGACCCTGTGGGTCGGAATCGTCGAGGGGGGACTTGCGCGACGACGTCGCGGCGCCGACAATTTCGCCCTCCTGACCCGTGCCGATGGGCTTTGCCATAATTCCGTCTCCTCGCTCGACGTCGATATGCACGGCCTGCTCTACGTCGGCACCTGGGGCGGAGGAGTCGACGTCGTGGACCCCTCGCGCCCTTCGCGCCCCGTGGTGAAACACTATGGGGCTGCCGACGGGCTGTATAGCGACTACATAGGGGCCGTCGTGGCCGACACCCTAAACGACGGCGTGTGGGTAGCCTCCATCGCGGGGATATCTTTCATCAACAACGACAACGTTCTCCATCCGCTCCCCTCCACCTCCTTCGCCGACATGAACGGGGCCGTGGGGGCCGACATCGACAACCGGGGACATCTTTGGGTCGGAACGTCGCTCGGGCTCTTCGACATAAACCTGACGACGCTCAACGCCGCCATGCCCTCCGTGGCCTACAACATCCTGAACCACCGTCTCGACAACCCCTCCGCCAGCGGCGATCCGCGAGTCACCTTCATCCATTTCTCCGACTCCCGAAACCGGCTCTACATCACCACCAACGGTTACGGTGTCTACGAGGCGGATGTATCCGCGCCTGAGATAGCCTTCTCGCAGATAACGGCCGAGGCGGGCCTGGCCAACAACATAACCGTCAGCGTGGCCGAAGACGGCGACGGCAACATCTGGGTCGGAACGCAAAACGGCCTCAGCCTCCTGTCGTCCGACAAGAGAGTCTTGTCCAACTACTTCGTGGCCGACGGGCTTCTCTCCAACTGCTACTACTGGAACGCGGCATGGTCGTCAAAGGCTTCTGGCCGCGTCTTCTTCGGCGGGCTTGAAGGCATGAGCGAGATTGGCCCCGCCCCGAGGTCGTCGCACGGCTCCGTCCGACGGCCGCCAGTCTTGACAAGCCTCGTGGTCAACAATGCCGAGGTGCAGCCTTCGCCCGATGGCGTCATCAGCACCTGCGTCGAGAGGGTGTCGGCCATCAAGATCCACGAGTCCGAGAAGTCGTTCCAAGTCAGCTTCTCCGCTCTAAACTACTACGCCCCCTCCGTCGTCCGCTACCAGTACCGCCTCGACGGCTTCGACGACGATTGGGTCACATCGCCCAAAGGCCAGCACGCCGCCCAATACACCAACCTGTCGGCCGGCAACTACACGCTCCGCGTCCGCTACGCCCTGCCCGACGGCCTCTGGAGCAACGAGCGGGCGCTCGACGTGGTCGTCGAACCCTATTTCTACAAGACCACACTCTTCTCCATTCTCGTCCTGCTCGTCCTGATTGGCGGCGTGGCCCTCTTCTTCAAGGTAAGGATGAATTCCATTGAGTCCAACCGGAAGATGCTTCGCCAAGAGGTCAAGGCGCGTACCCACGAGCTTGAGGTCCAGAAGCGCATCCTCCAGGACCAAAAAGACAAACTCGAAGAATCCAACGCCAAGCTAAAGGAGCAAAACGACTACATAGTCCGCCAAAAGGAGAACATCCTCGAGATGACGACGCGAATCCAACGCCTCAGCATCGACAAGCTCCAGTTCTTCACCAACATAAGCCACGAACTCAGAAGCCCGCTCACGCTCATCATGGGCCCGCTGCGCCGAGCCAAGTCGTTGGCCAAGGTTCCCGAGGTAGTTTCACAACTCGAACTCGCTGAGCGTAGCGCCAACACGCTCCTGGCCACAGTCAACCAGCTGATGGATTTCCGCAAGGTCGAGACCGGCAACATGGAGATTCACCCCGTCAGCACGAACATCGTGGACTACGTGACGAGCATGGTCGCGCCCTACGTGGCCTATGCCGCCGAGCAAGGCATTAAGCTTCGCGCGTTCTATCACGTCATCGTCCCCTACGTCCGCATCGACACCGAGGCACTGACGAAAATCCTCGCCAACCTGCTTAGCAACGCCATCAAATACTCCGGCGACGGCAAGGTTGTCGACCTCTTCGTCTGCCAAGTACGCAGCGCCTCCAAGCTCCGGACCTACATATGCGTGCGCGACCGCGGCATCGGAATCCCCCCCGACCGCCTCGATAAGGTGTTCGACCGCTTCTTCCAGACGACTGGGAAAGACGGGACCCGTGTCTCCGCCGCCGATAGCACCGGAATCGGGCTCTACGTCGTCAGCCAAATCGTCAGGGAGTGCAATGGTGAGATTTATGCACGCAACAACCAGACCCGCGGCGTGTCGATGCGCGTCATGATTCCCACCCCCGAGGGTCGCCCTGCCGAGGCGGCCGACGCTCTCACGCCCGCGCAGCAAGAGGCCCAACGCCAGACCGATGCAGCCAATGCCGCGGTATCAGCGGCAGCGCCCGCCCAGCGGATGACAATCCTCGTGGTCGAGGATAGCGCCGATATGCGTACCTACATACGCTCCTTCCTCGACGACACCTACCGCGTTGTCGAGGCGTCGAATGGGGTGGAGGGCCTTACGGCTCTCGCCGAGAACGATATCGACTTCATAATCGCCGACCTCATGATGCCAGTCATGGACGGTCTCGAGTTCGCGCGCAAAGTGAAGTCCGATTTCGCCTACTCGCACACGCCCATCCTCATCCTCACCGCACAAATGGATGGCAAGTACCAGACCGAGAGCTACCGCGTCGGCGTGGAGAGCTATCTCCATAAGCCGTTCGACGAGGATATGCTGAAGGCGCGAATAAGCGGCATTCTGGCAAGCCGCCAGAAGAACCAAAACCGCTTCCTGACGACGCTCGACACAGCCGACCTCGGCATCGAGCGCGAGAGCGAGGACGAGAAGTTCGTCGAGAGGGTCACCAACTTCGTCAAAGCCAACTACAAGGACCCCGACCTCTCCATCGACGACATAGTCAGCGAGGTCGGCTGCTCAAAGAGCATGCTCCACAAGAAGATGCAGAGCGTCATGGGCCAAGCCCCAGGCAACTTCATCAGGACCTATCGACTCAACATAGCCCGCGAGATACTCGCCAACAAGGCCAACCGCCTCAACGTGAGCCAAGTGGCCTACGAGGTCGGCTTCAACGACCCAAAATACTTCAGCCGCTGCTTTGCCAAGGCATTCGGCTACCCGCCGAGCGCCATCGGCTGACGAAAACTCGTTGGGATGCGGGATGGCGAATCTCAAAATCAGTATATTCGCAAAAAGACGACCCACCCATGATACAGATCCTCAACCCCATATACGACAGCTCGTTCAAATACCTGATGTCCGACGAGAAAGTGGCGCGCATCCTGCTCTCCGCCCTGCTCAAGCGCAACGTCACGAGCCTCGCCCCCGCCTCGCAAGAGTACATCGACCACGTCAAAGGCCGCCAGGCCAACAGCGACTACACCATCTACCGCCTCGACTTCAAGGCCAACGTGGAGATCGAGGAGTGCGACGAGCGC
>JAFPDB010000059.1 GCA_017390085.1 Bacteroidales bacterium
AGTGAATATGGGCGCAACAGCCATCGGCACAGGTATCAACACCGAACCCGGATACTCCGAGGCTTGCGTGACAGCCCTGCGCATAATCTCAGGCAAGGAATTTGTGCTTGCCGGCAAAAGTCGTGGGCGTTGGCTATTCGGGCAGCCCTCTCGACGTCCTCTTGCGACACGTTGTCGACGCCGAAAGCTATGTTGTTTCGGATGGTATCGTTGAATAGGATTGGGTCTTGGCTCACGATGCCCATTCGGCCTCGGAGGTCGTGGAGTTTGTAGTCGCGGATGTCGACGCCGTCGATGAGGATTTGCCCTGACGTGACGTCCCAGAAACGCGGCAAGAGGTCGACGAAGGTCGACTTTCCGCCACCGCTCTGGCCTACGAGGGCTACCATCTTTCCGCGCTGTATGGTGACACTGACCTCTTTGAGGACTTGAATGTCGGCCTCGTATTGGAACGAGACTCCGCGGTACTCTATTTGGGACTTGAACTCGCTAATGGGTTTGCCGTCGGGGCGCTCGAAAATCTTGTCGTCGGCCATGAGGATTTTGTCGATACGCTCCATTGCGGCCATGCCTTTCTGTATGCTGAAAAAGGCTTGGGAGAAGGCTTTTGCGGGGTTGATTATCTGGTAGAAGATGCCGAGGTAGGCGAGGAACTTGGCGACGGAGAGGGAGCTTTCGCCACTGAGGATGAGCGTCCCTCCGAACCATACGACGATGATGACGAGTAGCGTGCCGAGCATCTCGCTTACGGGGTGCGCGAGGTCGCGGCGCCTCATGATGCGCTTGGCGATGCGGCAGTATTGTTGGGAGAGGTCGTCGTAGCGGCCATTCATTTGCGCCTCGGCGTTGAAGGCCTTGACGATCCAGAGCCCGCCGAGTGTCTCTTCGAGAATTCCCAGGAGCTCGCCAAGTTTGGCCTGCCCCTCGCTGCTTTGCCTCTTCAAGTTTTTGCCGATTCGGCCTATGATTGTGCCGGCGAGTGGGAGCATGATGAGGGCGAAAAGGGTGAGTTGTGGGCTCATGACGATCATCGCGGCGAAATAGACGATGATGAGAATGGGGTTCTTGAGGAACATGTCGATGGAGGCCATGACGGAGCCCTCTACCTCGGCCACGTCGCCCGTCGCGCGTTGCATGATGTCGCCCTTGCGCTCCTTCTGGAAAAAGCCCACGGGGAGGGTGACAATCTTGGCGTAAATCTCCTTGCGGACGTCGCGAATGACGTTGTTTCGGAGTCCGATGCTGGTGTAGGCGGCGAGGTAGGCCGTCGAGCACTTCAGGACGGTGCCGAGAACCATGAAAAGTCCTGAAAAGAGGAGGGCGTAGCCGGCACCGAAGTTTATCTTGACAAGAGTGACGTAGTAATAGAAATTGTTGACAATCACCTGATTATCAACGGCCCAAGGGAGCAAAGTGGTGACCTCGTTCTCTTGTTGGAAGATGATCTCGAGAACGGGAATCATCAACGCCATGCTCAGTACGGAGAAGAGCGCGGAGAGTATGTTGAAGAGGAAGCTGAGCGCCACTTGATGCCAATATGGCGGTACGTAGCGCTTGACGACCTGGAAGAAATAGTTCATCTATTGTTTATTGACGAATTTTGGAGGGGGGATTATTGGCGGAAGATGCCAGTGTAGGACTGCGGGGTGATGGCCCGGAGCTCGGCCTTGACGCTCTCGGAGACGTCGAGCGTCTCGATGAAGTCGGCCATGGCCTGATGGTCGATGTGCTTATTGGTTCGGGTGAGTGCTTTGAGCGTCTCGTAGGGGTTGGGGTAGCCCTCACGGCGAAGGATTGTCTGGATGCCTTCGGCGACGACGGCCCAATTGTTTTGTAGGTCGTTGTCGATGGCCTCGGGGTTGAGGATGACCTTGCCGAGGCCTTTCATGATGCTTTGGATGGCGATGACGGCGTGGGCGATAGGCACTCCGAGGTTGCGCAGGACTGTGGAGTCGGTGAGGTCGCGTTGTAAACGGCTGACAGGGAGTTTATTGGCGAGGTGGTCGAGGATGGCGTTGGCGATTCCGAGGTTGCCTTCGGCGTTCTCGTAGTCGATGGGGTTGACCTTGTGTGGCATGGCGCTTGATCCGACCTCTCCGGCCTTGATTTTCTGCTTGAAGTACTCCATCATGATGTACATCCAGAAATCGCGGCATAGGTCTAGCATGACGACGTTGACGCGGCGGATGTTGTCGAGTACGGCTGAGAGGTCGTCGTAGTTGGAGATTTGGGTCGTGTAGGGTTCGCGACGCAGGCCGAGTTTGCCGGCTACGAAGTTGTTGCCGAAGTCGTTCCAATCGATGGATGGGTAGGCGACATTGTGGGCGTTGAAGTTGCCCGTTGCGCCTCCGAACTTGGCCGGCAGCTGGAGTGACTTCAGCTCGTCGAGCTGGCGCGAGAGACGCGAGACGAAGACTTTCATCTCCTTGCCGAGACGCGTGGGGCTGGCTGGCTGGCCGTGGGTGCGGGCGAGCATGGGGATGTCGGCCCACTCGTCGGCGAGTTCTTGCAGACGGTCGACAAGTGCTTGGGCTTGAGGGATATAGACCTCGTCGAGCGCCTCCTTGACGCTTAGTGGTACGGACGTGTTGTTGATGTCTTGGGAAGTGAGGCCGAAGTGGATGAACTCTTTGATTGATGAGAGTCCGGCGGCATCGAAACGCTCTTTGAGGAAGTACTCGATGGCCTTGACGTCGTGATTGGTGACTGACTCGATTTGTTTGACGTGGCGGGCGTCGTCGAGGGTGAGGTTGCGGTAGACGTCGCGCAGGGCCTCTTTCTGGGAGTCGGAGAGTTGACCGATTTGCGGGAGTGGGATCTCGCTGAGGGCGATGAAGTATTCGACCTCGACCCTAACTCGGTAGCGGATGAGAGCGAACTCGGAAAAATAGTTGGCAAGAGATTCAGCTTTACCGCGGTAGCGACCGTCGATTGGGGAAATTGCTGTCAATGCTTCG
>JAFPDB010000060.1 GCA_017390085.1 Bacteroidales bacterium
ATGGCGCCTGCCGCCACGAGCGCGGAGAACTCGCCAAGCGAGTGGCCGGCGACCATGTCGGGCTTGAACGCTTGGCCAAGAACCTTGGCGAGAATTACGGAGTGGAGGAAGATGGCGGGTTGCGTGACTTTTGTCTGGCGGAGTTCCTCATCGGTTCCGGCGAACATGACGTCGGTAATCTTGAAACCGAGGATTGAGTCGGCCTCGTCGAAGAGGGCCTTCGCTTCGGCGTTGTTCTCATAGAGGTCCTTGCCCATGCCCACGAACTGGGAGCCTTGGCCCGGAAATACGTATGCTTTCATTCGTTTCAGTTCTTGTTTGTTTTGCGTGTTTCGTCTCGCAAAGATATTGATTATCGTGTCGAAAAGGAAGAGTTTGAGGCACTTGGGCAGTCGTTCTCATCTCTTTGGCCCGCGGCGTCCGGCCTTCGGTTGCCTCTGGTTGAAGCCCTGGCCGCCGGCGTTTGGCTTGGTGCGGCTTTTCTTGCGGCGCTTGCCGTATTCGGCTGGCGAGACGTGGGGCATGTCGTCATCGTCGTCGGCGGGGCAGGCCTGGGCGTATTCTTCCTCCTCATAGGTCTTGCCGTTGCCGAGCTTCACGCTCGCCTTGAGTTGGCCGTTGCGCCCGGCCTTGACGTTGAGGCGGAACATCTGCTGCCAGAGGGTGTCGAACTCGTCGATGAAACGATGGACGATGGTGAAGTTGGTGGTAATCACCAGGTTCTCTTGGTTATGGAGCTTGGCGGTGTATGTCCAGTTGTAGCTTCCCGTGAAGGCAATCCGGCCGTCGATTATTCCGAACTTGTTGTGCATGTGGTAGCGCGAATTGTCGACCTTGACCTCGATTCCGCACCGGGCCAGCTCCTTCACCTGCGAGCCAGAGTCGCGCATCTTGTTGTTGTCCGTAATGATGCGGATCTTGACTCCGCGCTCGCTGATGGCCTTTAGACAGCCGCTCAAAACGTCGTCGGAGATGGTGAAGACGCACAAATCGACGGTACGCTTTGCTTGCGAGAGGTAGAACGAGATGTTCTCCGGAATGTCTTGCCCCGGGCTGAAAAGCACCTCATGCAGGCGGAAGGAGTATTTCTCGATTTGCTCAAATGTCGTCTCGAGCCACCGTATGGCCCTGACTCCGTCGCCCCCCACTCCGAGCCTCTTGGCCTCCGTGAATAGGCGGCTTTTGAGTTCGCCTCGTTGCGCCCTGTCGAGCGAGTTGAGCCGCTCCACGATGCCGAGCGGCAATTCCACGTGCCGTTCGAGGTGAAAAATGTCGGTAAAATACTCGATGATGTCTTCCATGGCGAAAAACAGTTTTAGGGGGGGCGGCGGCTGGTCGTTTTTACCTGAAAGCCGGTCGGGGGAAGGGGGAGGCGGCTCGCGGGGCTTCGCCGATGGTCGATAGCCTTCTATTGTCGCGGGCCTCCAGCCTTAATTTGGTTTTAGGCGAATGTTTCGCGCTTAGGTATGGCGCTGAAAACCAATAGACGGGTGGCCGGTGCGGCAAAATTGTTGAGCGACAGCCATATAACATCCATTTACCTGCTGTACGTAAATTTAACTTATTCGTGCGAGCTTTCAATGCCCTGAAGCGAGAAAAGCTCAATGGCCCGTCAGCTTCGCGCTCATGCCCTCTGCTGCCACCCAGGCCGTTGTCCATGCCGCCTGGAAATTGAAGCCTCCCGTCACGCCGTCGATGTCGAGGACCTCGCCTGCGAAAAAAAGGCCAGGGCGGCTCTTGCTCTCGAGGGTCTTCGACGCGACAGCCGACAGGGCCACCCCGCCCGCCGTCACGAACTCGTCCTTGAACGGCGCGCGACCGTCGATATGATACTCGTCGGCCGTCAATATGGCCACGAGACGATTAATGTCCTTACGCCCGAGTTCCGCCCAGCGCCTACGGTTGGCGTCGGGCAAGGCTCGCGTGGCCAGGTATTCCCACAGTCGCGACGACAGGGGCTCGGGGTGCGCGTTCGTCAGGACTTTCTGCGCGTTGCGCTTGCCAAGGTCGGCAATAGCTCCCCGTGCCTCTTCTTCCGACATCGAAGTCCAATTGACTATCAGCCCCGCGCTGTAGCCCGCCTCGGCCAAGTGGCGCGCGGCGTGGCTGCTCAGTTTCAACGTGGCGGGGCCGCTCACTCCCCAATGGGTCAGGAGCAGAGGGCCGCTCGCCCGATACGTGGTCCCGGCAATGGAGAGCGTGGCGGAGTCGGCAACGGTGCCCATGAGCGCATTGAGGGCTTTGTCCTTAATCGTGAATGTGAAAAGGCTCGGGACGGGCCTCACAATATCGTCGTCGGGCAGCCCGAGCCAATCGAACATCTCGCGACGCTGGCCGCCGCCTGTGCATACAGCCACGGGTCCTTGGGCCAGCAACGACGACAAGTCTATTTGCTTTTGCCCCACGACGACTTCCACCCCGAGTTTGCGGGCCTGCCCCACAAGGCAGTTTATGATTGTCTCCGAGTTTTGCGAATCCGGGAACACGCAACAGTCCGGCATTACGGACAGGCGCGCGCCGTGCCGCTCGAACCATTCAAAGGCATCGGCGGGACTGAAGGAGTGGAAGAGGCGTCGCATGAGCCTGTGGCCGCGAGGGTAGACGGCCGCGAGGTCGCCGATTCCCTCGAAAGTGTTGGTGCAATTGCATCGCCCCCCACCCGAGACGCGCACTTTGGCCAAGACGTTTGGCGTTCGTTCGAGGATGACGACCCTCGCGTCGGGGCAAAGGCTCTTGAGGCGTATAGCCAGGAAGAAGCCAGCCGCGCCGCCACCTATTATGGTTGCTCTGGAAGTCATATGCTCAAGGTTTTTTCATGAAGGCCTACCACTCGATGGGTTGGCGCCCCGTCTGGCGGAGGTATTCGTTGGCTTGGGCAAAGTGTCCGCAGCCGAAGAATCCCCTGTATGCCGAGAGCGGCGAGGGGTGTGGCGCGGTCAGGACGAGGTGGCGGTTATGGTCGATGAGCTTGGCCTTGCATATGGCATATCGTCCCCAAAGCATGAACACGACGCCATTGAGCCCGGCCGATATCCGCGAGATGACGTTGTCGGTGAAAGTCTCCCAGCCGTGCCCCTGGTGCGAGGCTGGCGCGTGGGCCCGTACGGTGAGTGTGGCGTTGAGCAGCAACACCCCTTGGCGCGCCCATCGGGTTAGGTCGCCGTCGGCGGGGGCGGGTCGTCCCGTCTCGTCGCTTATCTCCTTGTAGATGTTAACGAGCGACGGCGGCAGTGCCACCCCCCGGGGGACGGAGAACGAGAGTCCCATGGCCTGGCCGTCGTTGTGGTAGGGGTCTTGCCCCAAGATGAGGACCTTCACTTCTTGCGGGGGGCATGAGTCGAAGGCGTTGAAAATGAGGCTGGCCGGGGGGAAGACTTGCGTGGCGTGATACTCACCGCGCACGAAGTCCGTAAGGCTCTTGAAATAGGGGGCGTCGAACTCGGGTTGAAGCAGTTCGCGCCACTCTGGCGATATGCGGACGTTCATGGCATCGGGCTGTTTTGAGCCGCGGTGTCGGCCTCGGCGGCAGCTGCGGAGTCGGCGGCAGCCTGCAACCTCTTCTGCTCGCGTCGCGCCCTGGCGGCCTCGCGTTTCTCTTCTTCCGTGGCCTCGTCCTCGCTTATCCTTACGGCAAAATTCATGTTGCCGTCGATGCCTTTCATCCGGCTGATTACCTCAGGCACGGGCAATCCCGAGAGAATGTACGAGTTGCGCAAGACCGCCATCCGCATCAGGAGCGAAATGGTGTCGTTTTGCATCAGCTTCTCGGGAGTGACCTGCTTTTTGAGCTTTGCGGTCGTGATGTCGACATCGAAATCGCTTGGCGTGCCAGTGATGTTGACGCCGGCCTTGAAGGGCAGCGGGCTTTTGAGTATGGAGACGTGGTAATTCATGTTCATGTCGAGATCCTGAGTGCCGCCGATCGCCATGCGGTAGCGGTCGATGCTGACCGCCGTCGGGAGGATCTGCACACGTCCGCTGTCGAGCAACACGTTGAGGCTCAGCGTGTCGATCACGTTGCGGTCTTTCTGTTTGAACATGAGCTTTTTGCCAATCTTGCGGAAATCCTCAGAATCCATGAGCGTGACTTTCTGGCCGCTGAGGTGAATCGACGCCCGCGCCGTATTGGCGACTACTGACATCGCGCTGTCGAGCTCGACCTCGGCCGCCATGGCGCACATGAGTTTTCCGCGCATGGGCTTGATGGCCGGGATGATGGAGTCGAGGTGCAAGGCCTGCGCGAGGGTGGCGATGTCGGCATTCTCCCACCGCGAGAAGATGTTGGCCCTGGCCTTGCGCTGTCGCGGCCACGCCTTGTAGGCGAGGGTCGTTATGACCTTGGCGTCGTCGATGTAGAACGTCAGGTTGGTCATGTGGGCCGCGCCGCTCCGTGTGACCACCTTTCCGCTTATGTTGCTGAGCTTCAGCTGATCCCAGATTAGGGTATTGACGCGCGTGTCGATGTTGAGGGCGATGCGTTTGGGCACTCGGAAAATCGGGCTCTTCACTTTTACGCTGTCGGTCCTGACGGAGTCGACGGCCATCATGACGGCAGCAGTGTCGACGGCCATCTCGTGGGCCATGGCGATGGCGGCTGTGTCGGTGACGATGGCAGCCATTATCTCGTTGCAGTCGACGGTGTCGGCGTAGGCCGACAAGCTGAGCGTCAGGGCCTTGCGCCGTCGCAGATTGCTGAAGAGGTTCACGACCTTGCCCGAAGCCTTGACGTTGGACCGCCCCGCGCGGACCTCGCAGTTGACGAGCGAAAGAGAGTCGCCCTCGAGCGTCACGAGCGCGTTCGAGCTTCGTATTGGCAGGCTGTATTGGGGAGTCTTGACCCTCACACTGCCATATTGTGCCGAGGCTTTGGTGCTCCACGTGGTGTCGTTAATGACGTCTTGCTCGGCCTTGAGGTGCAGACCCTCAACGAAGACCCTGTTGCCATAGATGCCCGCGATGAGTGTGTCGACTTTGAGGTCGTGGCGCGCCGAGGGGCGGGTGGGGTCGAACGATTGTGGGGTTATCTGGTCAAGAGCCTTGAAGTTTTTGGCAAAGACGATTATGCTGTCGGTACGGAAGATCGCCCTGCGGACCTGGACGTCGCCCGCGAGGGGTACGACGTTCGACGTGTCTTTGACAAACGCGGACGTAACAATGGTCTTTCCGTCGCGGACAACGAGTTTCATGTTGCCCGCTTTAACGTTCACTTTCGAGATGTCGCCTCGGACCTCAATCGTGCGTTGGGTCTTCATGTCGACGTGGCCGTCCACGTCGATGTCGAGTTTCGCCGAATCGCTCAGGATGCGGAGGCCGGCCACGTCGACAACTCCGTTGACCCTTGCGCCGCCGTAGTTCTTGCGCATGATGTCTTCCAACGACACTCGTCCGCTAAAGTCGGCGTCGACGACGCCCTGCATCGTGATGTCGTCGAAGGGGATGACCCTCTGGAGGTTTCCGAAATCGACGTGGGCCTTCATTTGGCACTCGAAAATGGCTTTGGCCAGGAGGCGCGAGACTCGCACCATGGCCGTCACCTCACTCTCGCCGCCCTTGAAGTGGAATATGTCGAGGCTCAGATACGACGAGTCGGGTACGCTCTTGTCGATGAGCATATTGAGGTCGGCCGTGAGGTCCTCAATCTCGTCGGGCCGGCCGACATATTGGGCCTTGACGCGGTCGATGAAGGCCTTACCGCTCACGACGGGAATCTCGGTGGCCGAGGCTCGTCCGCGGGCGTAGCCTTTGAGGTCCACGGCTCCGTCTTTGATGTCAATCTCGCTGCTGACGAGCGACTTGGGTATGGCGTCGAAAAGTTTCTCGGCACTGGGCGAGTCGATGGCGTAGGCAAGGTCCATGTCCACTCCCGCGGTGTCGGGGCGTAGCCAACCATCGAGTTTGAGGTTGACGTTGCGGAGGTGGAGGCCAAAGTTGCCGAGGTTGAACTTGGCCGAATCGGGATCGTAGGCTATGTTGCCCGAGAGTCGCAAAGGTTTGCGTCGCAAATACCTTGTGGAGTTATGCCCCACGGAGAGGCTCTTGGCGTCGAAGTCCACAAAAGCGTCGAACTTATCGAGGGCCACGTCGCCCGTAATCTTGAGCGAAAGGCTGTCGGCGCGTATGCCAATCTTGTCGGGGCGGCTGAAATAGGAGACCTTGGCGTCGCGAATCATCACCTTGCCGACGCTCAGGCTCAACGACGAGGCCGTGTCGGGCTGCTCGGCGGAATCGGACGGGCGGACGACATCCCACCCCGCCCTGCCGAGCGAGTCGGTGATGAGCCTCAGCCGCGGGCGGTCGATGGCGATGAGCCCGATGCGCAACTCGTTGCTGTCGCTGACGAGGTAGCGGACGAGGTCGAGGCCCACGATTATCTTGTCGACCCGCACGAGGGTGTCGCGCTTCATTCGGAGGCTGTCAGGTATTTGCGCCACGCTGTCGGTGAGCAAGGCTGGCGAACGGTGGAAGGCGTTTGTGACGACGACGCACGAGTCCAGTCTTACTCCAATGTAGGGGAAGGAGCTGAAAAAAGTGCCCTCGGCATGGCCTATCGACACTTCGGCATCGAGATACTCGTGGGCATAGCCCTTGATTATGGGCATCAGCCTGTCGTTGGTCAGGACCAGGTTGACGACGACTACGATGGCGAGCAAGAGAAAAGCGACGACCGAGAGGGTTATTAAAACCGCCTTGCCGAGCCGCCGCAGAACTTTAGATTTCATTTAACTTTTTGTTTTATAGATGTGCAGAAGCCAATCGACGATACGTTTTTTCACTCCGTAGGGGCTTTCTTCGAAATGGTTGACAATAACGCAAAAGAGGACCTCGTCGCCGTTGGGCATGGTCATGAGCCCTCCGTAGGAGACGACCCCCGTCATGGAGCCGCTCTTGGCCCAGACCTTGCCGCAAATTGGCGTGTCGGCTCCCAGTCCGGCCCACGTCCCCTCCTTGCCGAGGCGGGGCAGCGAGGCCTTATAGTCGGGCCATACGTTGCTGTTTCTCATGGATTTAAGCATTGCCACGACATCGGCCGCCGAGACGGCGTTGTAGGGAGCGAGCCCGCTCCCGTCGCGGAAGAAGGGCTTAACCCGCGCGGCGTTTCTCCAGAAATTGGTGAGCTGCTCACCGGCAGCGTCCCACGAGGCGCGTGAGCGCAGGCCGTCGGTGCTCATGTGGAGAGCCAAGGCGTCGGCGTAATGGTTGAGGCTGTGGGTGTTGGTCTGTTTGGCGATTTCCGCAATCGTGGGCGACGAGTGGACAAAGAGGGTCGTGTCGGGTTCTGGCTTCTCGGTCAGGCGGACGTTTGCGACGCTGACGCCCCTTGCGGCCAAGAGGCTTGCCAATCGGCGCGCGAAAGTCATCTCGGGCGACGGCGCGGCGGCCTTTACGCAAAAGGTTTTGCGCCCTTGGGGTAGTTGCCCAATGGCGAGCCAAAGTACCGAATCGGCTATGAAGATATTGGTCTTGTCGGCGCGTCCGGCGTAGGATGTGACGCAAACGCGGGGTCGGAGCCCGCTCATGATGTCTGGTACGATGGAGTCGAGGCGGCACTCGGCTCCCGTGGCGGCGGGGGTGCTGAAAAAGAGGCTCAGCTCGTTGTCTGAGTCCATGACGACGGACGGGATGGCCCCGTAGCCGTTGCCTATGTCTTCCCACAGGCGGCATCCGCCGTACCTTTGCAGCGGTGCGAGCGAGAGGTCGATTTCCAAGTTCTCAATCTGCCTGACCCCTTTGGCAATGAGCCTTCCGGCGACGGAATCGGCCACTTGCGCCAATGAGCCGCTCCCGAAATACCTCGACCCGATGGTTGGGTCGAAAGATCCATGGACGACGAGGTCGGCGCCTCGAAGCCCGAAAGTTGTGGTGAGCCTCGCCTCCGGCCCCAGCTTGCGCATGGCCATTGCCGTGGTGAAAGACTTGGTGAGCGAGGCTGGCGTGAGCCGACGGTTGGAGTCGTATTGGGCGAGCGTCTTGCCGTCGCTCACCCTGACGGCGAGGGCCGAAACCGACGCGCCCGTGGCCAGCCCCAAAGGCCCGGCACCTTGCGCCAGAGGAGAGACCGTCGCCATGGTAATGGCCGCGGCCACGAGAGCCAAACACTTTGTCGTTGTCATTGCATTTGGAGGTCGAGCGTCTCTTTTTGCCTCTGACGCTCGATAAGATAGGCGAACATGACCTCGGCCTTCTCCTTCTCAATTGTCAGTTTCTCGGCATCTTTGGGCGCGAGGGCCTCAATGGCGTCGATGGCCCTTGAGCACCATATCCCGGCCATGATGGGGTCGTCTTCCCTCTCGTAGGCCAGTGCGACGTTGAGCATGGCCCTTACGCGGTCGCCCTTGGAGCGCGCGTTGGCGCTCGCCCTCGCCCATAGGTTTGTGGCCTCGTCCCAATTGTTTTGGTCCACCCACGTCTTCGCGGCGAGCATATCGGGGTCGGAAGAGACGTAGTAGCTGCGGTAGACTGTCTGCCAGACGGGGATGAAGGCGTCGGCCTGTTTCTGGCCGACGTATTTGCCTTGCTCTTCGTAGCGCTCGAATATTTTTGGAAGACGGTGGGCCAGGTCATCGAGCGTATTGTCGCAATCGCGGAAAATGAGGGTGTCGTTGCGGTGTTTCAAGGCGAAACGGCTCGAAGGGGAGACTATGAGCTCGAACGCGGTCTCGGTGGCGGCTGTTATCTGCCCGCAAATCACAAAACTCCCCCCAACGGTGCCAGACTCGACATTTATGCGCG
Source organism: Bacteroidales bacterium (assembly GCA_017390085.1). Classification (GTDB taxonomy): domain Bacteria; phylum Bacteroidota; class Bacteroidia; order Bacteroidales; family Marinilabiliaceae; genus W3P20-009. The sequence continues at coordinate 8,731 of JAFPDB010000060.1, forward strand.
AATCGCTGTTCATGGTGTTGAGCGAGAGGATTACGGTATGCCTGCGGTCGCGAAGGAGGGAGTCGATGGCGGCATCGGTCAGGCCTCTCTTGTCGGGATTTGTCTGCGCGATGGCGGCTTTGAGGTATCCGCTCTCGTTGAACGCGGCCGCCAAGGCCTTGCATATGTCTCGACAGAGCCTCACGTCGCGCTTGTTCTGCTTAGCC
>JAFPDB010000010.1 GCA_017390085.1 Bacteroidales bacterium
GATAGTTTGCAAGTGTGGGCGCAAGGGGGTATCTTTGCGCCGGCAACCAGAAAAAAAATGTGGGACGATGAGGCCCGACCTCGCACCGCATCCCATTATTAGACAAACAAATAAAGAACACCAAAATGTTAGAAGGAATCCTTTCCATAGCTGGCAAAGGCGGACTCTTCAAGCTCGTCTCCCAAGGAAAGAACATCATCATTGTCGAGTCCCTGACCGACGGCAAGCGAATCCCTGTGAGCGGAACATCGCGCGTAAGCTCACTCCACGAGATTTCGATGTACACAACAGGCGACGACGTCACCCTCGCACACGTCATGGCCAACATCTTCAAGCTCACCGGCGGAAAGGAGTGCATCAGCGCCAAGGCCTCCAACGAAGAGCTAAAGGAATTCATGGGAAAGGCTTTGCCCGAATGGGATGCCGACCGCATCTACGTCTCTGACATCAAAAAGCTCGTCACGTGGTATAACATCCTCTTGACCCACGGCCTCGTCAGCGAAAACGAGCAAGACGACGAGAAGACCGAGACCGAGGCTTAATCTTGCCACCGTCTCCTCCATCCGCAACCCCAAAACCGCGCCCGCCCCTGTCTTCCCGACTGAGGGCGGGCGCGGCTGCCTTTTTTGCGTCGCTTTTGGGCGAAAATGGCCGCAATCCAGCCGCAAAAGCACATCATTTCCTAATTTCGCGCCATAACCCCTTGAGATGATTTGTATTTCTGTCATTGTCCCGGTCTACAATAGGCCGGAAGAGCTAAAAGAGCTGCTGGATTCGCTGACAATCCAGCATTTTAAGGAGAAAACGGAGGTTATTGTGGTGGAAGACGGCTCCTCAATAACGAGCCACGATGCCGTTGAGCAATTCAAGAAGCAACTCAAACTCAAATACATAACGCAAGACAACGCAGGCCCCGCAGCCGCGCGCAACAGGGGCGCCCGTGAGGCCGAGGGAGACTACCTCTTCTTTTTCGATTCCGACTGTACGCTACCCTCCGATTTCTTCGAGCAGGTCGGGCGCCACGTCCGAAACGAACCTATGGACTGCTTCGGCACCCGCGACCAGGCGCACCGTTTCTTCTCACCAATCCAGAAGGCCATCTCATACTCCATGACCTCCTTCTTCACGACTGGAGGAATCCGCGGGGGCAGCAAAAGCAAGATGGACTCGTTCTATCCGCGGAGCTACAGCATGGGCGTCCGTCGCGAAGTCTTCGACGCCGTAGGCGGATTCTCCGCCATGCGCTACGGCGAGGACATCGACTTTTGTCTCAAGGTCAAGGAGGCGGGCTATAAACTCAGCCTCGTCGACGACACTTTCGTCTACCACAAGCGCCGATCCACTTTCCGCTCTTTCTATAAGCAGGCCTTTTGCTCAGGCACGGCGCGTATCGACTTGGCTCTCAGGCACAAAGGTGCCCTCAAGCTTGTCCATGTATTGCCCAGCGCGGCTGTCGTGGGGCTTGCCATTTTGCTCGGGCTGAGCGTTGGGGTCAGCGCTTGGTTCTTGCTTCCGGCGGTGGCCTACGCCCTGCTCATTATCGTCGACTCGTGGCGTAAGTTCCGCAGCTTCGGTGTCTCATTGCTCAGCCTATGGGCGAGCGCCATCCAGATTGTCGGCTACGGCAGCGGATTCCTCTATAACGCCAGGGAGCGCCTTATCATGCGACGTCGCGACACCGTCGCATTCCAACGTACGCTATACAAGTAGCGCCTTCAGCCAAATCCCAACTAACGACAACTCATCCAATCAGTGGGCGACAGTCTCGTGTCGCCACGCTTCGCCGTACCCTTAGTTCCCCAGCGACGCCGCGCGACACGTCTCATTGTTTCTTTTATCCACAATACGTATAATCCTCTCGCCTTGCGTTACACAAAGCCATAATTGTTATAAACAGCACCACAGTTGTGCAAAAAAGAGAATTTTTTCAGAATTTCGCGACGCGTGTGCGAAGAGGACGGCATCGCCCCGACATCTCTCAGCGGGCTGCAAGAATCCGAAAACCCAAGACGACAATAAATAAATCAAGA
>JAFPDB010000061.1 GCA_017390085.1 Bacteroidales bacterium
CACGCTTTCAGTTTGGAGCGGCGGGGTGAGAAGTCGGGCATGAGGTGGGCGATGAGCCTGCGGTCGCCAAAGGTGTTGAGCGAGTTGGCCCGGTTTCGCCTGAAGAGCCACATCAGGAGCAAGACCAGCGGTACGAGCAGGAGCAGGTAGAGGGCCTCGGGATGTGCAAACCTAAAAGAATCCATTGTCTTTCAGAGATTTATGGTGTGTGCCTTGATTGGCTGTTAGGGTATTGTCCGCAAGAGTGTGTTTCGCAATATGACCTCGAGCATAAGGAGGGCGAGAACGGCGATGGCGAAGGGGAGGTACTCGTCTTTGTGTTGCGTGTAGTGGCGCACCTCCATTATTGTCTTCTCGAGTTGGTCAATCTCGGAGTAGATGGCCTCCAAGCTCTTGTTGTTCGTGGCTCGGAAGTATTTGCCGCCTGTCGATTCGGCAATGCTTTGGAGGAGCGGCTCGTCGATGCGGACCTCAACCTCTTGTGTCTTGACTCCGAATGGTGTCTGGACGGGGAACTCGGCCGTGCCCCGGGTGCCGACGCCGATGGTGTAGACTCTGATGCCGAACGTCTGGGCGAGTTCGGCGGCCTTTTCGGGCGAGATGGCGCCGCTATTGTTGACGCCGTCGGTCAGGAGGATTATGACCTTGCTTTTGGCCTTGCTCTCTTTGATTCGGCTGACGGCCGTGGCCAGCCCCATGCCGATGGCTGTGCCTCCGTCAAGCATCTGTGTATGAACGTCTTGGAAGAGGTTTATGAGGACTGGGTGGTCGGTCGTGAGGGGGCATTGTGTGAAGCTCTCGCCTGCGAAGATGACGAGGCCGATGTTGTCGTTTGGCCTGCCGCTGATGAACTTTACGGCCACTTTCTTTGCGGCTTCGAGTCGGTTGGGGCGGAAGTCGAGGGCCTCCATGGATCCGGAGACGTCGAGCGAGATGACGATGTCGATGCCTTCGGTGTTGCTGTCGCTGAAACTGGACGTCGACCGAGGGCGCGCCACGACCACGACCGCGAGCGCGAAGGCAGTGAGGCGCAAGACCAGCGGGAGGTGCCTCAACCAGATGCGGAGCGTTGGTCGCGCGCCGTCGAGCGTCTGGAGAGTCGAGATTTGCATCGTCGGGTGGCTCGTCTTGCGCCTCCAGATGTACCACGCGATGTAGACGGGTATGAATAGCAGGAGGAGGAAAAGCGAGGGATGTTGGAACGTTATATCGCTGAGCATGATGAGATTACGCTTCTATTGTGTTTGCGCCTTGGTAGGTTACGGCATCATTGGCAGGCTTGTCGTCGCCTGTCTTGAGCGATACTTGTGGCGACGCGGCACGCGCGGTTTCTGTCGTGAGGTTGACGAAATCTATGGCGTTGGAGACGGCGTCGGCGTTCTCGTCGGGCGAGGGTTCGATTTTGGCGAATTTGGCGAAGTCGGCCTGCTCGAGGATTTTGACGAGGAGTGATTTCTCCTTGGGGGAGTCTTTGAGCGACGAATCGAGCGAGTCGATAAGCTGCGCCGACGTGCTTTCCATTGCTTGGACTCCGTAGCGGGTGGCCACGTAGCGGCGGAGCGTGTCGGTGAGGTCTGAGTAAAAGTCTTTGACGCGGTTGCGCATCCAGAGCTTCTCCTCGCGAATGCGCTCGAGGTTTCGCAGTGCCGTGACTTCGCAAGGCTCGGCAGGCGCTGCGACGGCCTCGGGTTTATTGCCTGCGGGGTGCCAATACTTCTTGCGTAGCCACCTTATGAGGAAGAAGAGCGCCACCAGGGCGACGACTCCAGCGGCCCAAGGCCAGTAGAAGAGAAGCTCTCGCCACATGAAGGGGGCGTCGAGGGCTTGGTTGATGTCGAAGATTTTGGCCACGCCGCTTTGCTCGTCGATCTCGATTTTCTGGAAGGGGTTGACGACGTTGAGGGTGAACTCGGGGATGGAGACGGTGGTGCTGTCGGGCTTGACGACCAGGGGCAGGGGGGGGACGTTTGGGTGGCCGGGGTCGAACGTGGTGACGTGGTAGCGCTTGGCGAACTCGACCAGGTCGCCTTTTTGCAGCGTGTCGGCGCTGGTCATGGCCGCCACCTCGACGGAAGATGTCAGGGTGTCGGGCAGTGTCAGCACGTGGCATTGGAGACCTTGCGGCACTTGGACTGACACGTTGAGCCCGACTTGCCCGCCGACGAGGATAGTGACGGAATCGAGCTCGGCCTTGACGACGGGCTGCTGCGCCACGGCTGGCGCGGTGAGTGCTAACGTGGGGGCCAGTAAGAAAATGTGTCTTGAAATTCTCATGTTGTTCGTATGGTTAGGGGGCGGTGGCGCGGGCGGCCGTCGGCGTCCCCCCCCCGGTCATCCTCTCTTGCGGAAAAGGCCAAGGAGGCTTTTGACGTAGTCGTCGTCGGTGAATACGCTTGCGCAGTCGACTCCGCTGCGCTTGAAGGCCGACTCGGCCTCCTGTTGCCGTTTTTGCGCGTTGAGGGCGTAGAGCTTGCGTGTGGCGGGGTCGGAGGAGTCGACCCACATCTGCCTTCCAGTCTCGGCGTCGGCGAGGAGCATGAGTCCGACGTCGGGCAGCTCCATCTCGCGGCGGTCGGCCACGCGTAGCGCGATGAGGTCGTGCTTGTGGGCGGCGATGCGCAGTGGCATCTCGAAATTGGCCGGGTCGATGAAGTCGGAGATGATGAAAGCCGTGCAGCGTTTGCGGATGGCTCCGGTCATGTAGCGGAGCGCTTCTCCGATGTCCGTGCCGCGGTTTTGGGGCTGGAATGTGAGCAGCTCTCGGATTATGTGGAGGACGTGTTTCTTGCCTTTCTTTGGCGGGATGAAGTTCTCCACTTGGTTGCTGAAGAATATCACTCCAATCTTGTCGTTGTTTTGGATTGAGGAGAAGGCGAGCGTTGCGGCCATCTCCGTGATGATGTTCTTCTTGAACCTTAAGCTCGTGCCGAACTCGCGGGAGCCTGAGACGTCGATAAGCAAGACTACGGTGTTCTCCCTCTCCTCCTCGAAGACCTTGATGTAGGGCTTGTTCATACGGGCGGTGACGTTCCAGTCGATGTTTCTGACGTCGTCGCCGTACTGGTATTCGCGGACTTCGCTGAAAGCCATGCCCCTGCCCTTGAAGGCGGAGTGGTATTCGCCGGCGAAGATGTGGTTGGAGAGGCCGCGGGTCTTGATTTCAATCTGGCGCACTCGCTTAATGAGGTCGGTGCTGTCCATGTCGTTCTGATCCATGAGCCAGAGAGATTAGGTGTTTTAGGGGACTTCGACCTTGTTGAGAATCTCGGAGATGATCTCCTCGCTCGTGATATTGTTGGCCTCGGCCTCGTAGCTAAGTCCGATGCGGTGGCGTAGCACGTCGTGGCAGACGGCTCTCACGTCTTCGGGGATGACGTAGCCTCTTCTCTTGATGAAGGCGTAGGCCTTGCAGGCTTTGGAGAGGCTGATTGACGCGCGGGGCGATGCTCCGAAGGAGATCATGTCTTTGAACGAGTCGAGCCCGTACTGGTCGGGGTAACGCGTCGCGAAGACGATGTCGACGATGTATTTCTCGATTTTCTCGTCCATGTACACATCCTTGACGACGTCGCGTGCGCGGATGATGTCGTCGGGCTTGAGTATGGTGTTGGGTTGTGGGAAGTCTTTGGCGAGGTTGCTGCGAATGATGATTTGCTCCTCCTCCTTTTTGGGGTAGTCGATGATGACCTTGAGCATGAATCGGTCGACTTGGGCCTCGGGGAGGGGGTAGGTGCCCTCTTGCTCGACGGGGTTTTGGGTGGCCATGACGAGGAATGGCTTTGCCATGGGGTATGTGTGGTCGCCAATCGTGACTTGGCGCTCCTGCATGGCCTCGAGGAGCGCGGACTGCACTTTGGCCGGGGCGCGGTTAATCTCGTCGGCGAGGATGAAGTTGGAGAAGATGGGGCCCTTCTTGACTTGGAACTCTTCTGATTTCTGGCTGTAGATGAGCGTGCCAAGGATGTCGGCCGGGAGGAGGTCCGGGGTGAACTGGATGCGCGCGAAGCCGGCGTCGACGATTTTGGCCAAAGTGTTGATTGCGAGGGTCTTGGCGAGGCCCGGCACGCCTTCGAGGAGGATGTGTCCGTCGGAGAGGAGGCCTATGAGCAGGCACTCGACAAGGTGTTTTTGACCGACGATGACCTTATTCATTTCCATAGAGATAAGGTCGACGAACGAGCTTTCGTTCTTTATGCGCTCGTTAAGCTCCTTAATGTCAATTGATTCCATTTGATTATTAAAGGTGTC
>JAFPDB010000062.1 GCA_017390085.1 Bacteroidales bacterium
CCGCGCAAGCCAACGTGGCAAGAGCAGAAAGTCAGGAGGCGCGACTTGCCACGGCGCCGCAAGTGGCTATAGGCGTGATGGGCGAGTTCTCCGAAGACGAGAAGTTCAAGGGCGTGACGCTCTCCATGTCGCTCCCCCTGTGGCGCGGGAGCCGCGCCCGCGACGCAGCCAACCTCTCTGCCGAAGCCGCGGCCGCCCGCCACCAGGCAGCCGCCGTAGGCGACCGCGCGGAGGCCGAGACCCTCTGGGCGCGCACGTCGCGACTCAGGCAGGCGGCGCAAGAGTTCCGCGCGGCGGTGAGCCGCGCCGACAACACAGAGCTCCAGGCCAAAGCCCTCGAGGCGGGCGAGATTTCCGTCTCCGAGGCCCTCGAGGCCGCAGCCGCTCTCTACTCCGCCGAGGAGGAGGCCCTCGAGGCCGAACGCGACTTCCGCGTCTCACTCGCACGTCTCACCGCCCACGAACTCTAAAACGCCATGGCCTCCTCCAACACAGTCTTCCGTTTCAAGCAATTCGCCGTACATCAGGAGCGCACGGCCATGAAAGTCGGGACCGACGGCGTGCTTCTGGGCGTTCTGGCACAGACGTCGGGGGCGGCCGATGCCCCGCTAATCCTCGACATCGGCACCGGGACGGGACTCGTCGCCCTCATGCTCGCCCAACGTTTCCCGTCGGCCACGGTCACAGCCGTCGAGATTGACCCCGACGCCGCGGCTCAAGCCATCGACAATTGCGGCGCGAGCCCTTTCGCCGCCCGCATAAACGTCGTCCTGGCCGATGCCAACGAGTTCGAGACCGACGTCAAGTTCGACCTCATCGTCAGCAATCCACCCTACTTCACCGACCAGCTCCAGTGCCCAGACGGCCGCCGCAACATGGCGCGCCACACCGTCGGACTCGACCACTCGGCGCTCATGCGCATCGGGGCAAAGCACCTCGCCCCAACAGGTCGAATGGCCATAATCGTCCCGGCCGACGCAGCTGTCCCACTCGTAGCCGAAGCCCAAAACACGGGTCTCGCACTGGTTGCCAAGACCACCATTTTCAGCAACCGGCGCAAGCCTGCCCGACGGGCCATCTGCCAATTCCGTTGGGCGGCGGAAGATGTCCCGACCGAAGAGAATGAGCTTACGCTGCTCAACCTGGACGGGTCCATCTCCACTGAGTATCAAGATATTACAAAAGATTTTTATTTAGACAAGCAATAATTATCGCACACGACAGAACTAAACGAAACAATCTCCGTATATAACTTCAGAAAAACGACTACCTGCCGAAATCAAAACACAAACAAAATAACAGAACAACATGGCAAAATTCATTTGCACCGTATGCGGATACGTCCACGAAGGCGACTCCGCTCCAGAGAGATGCCCACAATGTAAAGTTCCCGCTTCCAAATTCAAGAAACTTGACGAGGACGCCATCCTCAACTTCGCGACAGAGCACGAGATTGGCGTAGCCAAAGGTTGCGACGAGGAGATGATCAAAGACCTCAACGCCCACTTCAACGGCGAGTGCACAGAAGTCGGCATGTACCTGGCCATGAGCCGCCAAGCCGACCGCGAGGGCTACCCCGAAATCGCAGAGGCCTTCAAGCGCTACGCCATCGAGGAGGCCGAGCACGCCGCAAAATTCGCCGAACTCCTCGGCGACGTCGTCTGGGACACCAAGACCAACCTCGAGAAGCGCATGAACGCCGAGGCCGGCGCCTGCGAAGACAAGTTCCGCATCGCCAAGAGGGCCAAGGAGCTTAACCTCGACGCCATCCACGACACCGTCCACGAGATGGCTAAAGACGAGGCCCGCCACGGCAAAGGCTTCTTCGGCCTCTACAACCGCTACTTCGGCAAGAAATAAGCACCGAACGGCACCTTAGCCACACCCGACGGCGCGCATCGCCCGACCACACGGCCCGGCAATGCGCGCCGCTCTTTTGCGCGCACCGCTCTCCCCTACAATTTTTCGTTATATTTGCAAAAGCGCGTTACAAGTCGACCCGCCACCACCACAGAAAGCCATGTCCATCAATCAAAGCCTGCAACTAAAGCTCCAGCAGAAGCTCTCGCCCCTGCAAATACAGCTCGTCAAGCTGTTAGAGATACCTACTGTGCAGATGGAACAGCGCATCAAAGAGGAGATGGAGTCCAACCCCGCCCTCGACATCGACGAGGCCGCCACGCGCCGCGAAGAGGAAAACACACCCGAACCACAAATCAACGCCGCACTGGACCAGCAACCCGACGACGACACGAGCGAAGGATACCTGCTCAATGAGGACATCCCCG
>JAFPDB010000063.1 GCA_017390085.1 Bacteroidales bacterium
CATCTCCAGGTACCATGCCGAGAACTCGTCCCAGAAGAGCTTGTAGATTGCCATGAGAGCCTCGCTGAGGCGGTATTTGGAGAAGAGGTCGGCCACCTCGGCCTGCGTGCGGCGTAGCACGGCGTCGAACCATTCGATGGCTTGCCTGGCTTGGAGTGGTTGCGCGTCGTCGGATATTTGCCAACCCTTGACGAGGCGGAAGGCGTTCCAGATCTTGTTGTTGAAGTTGCGGCCTTGCTCGCAGAGGGCATCGTCGAATGGGATGTCGTTGCCGGCGGGGGCTGAGAGCATCATGCCCATGCGGACGCCGTCGGCGCCATATTTGTCGATCAGCTCGAGCGGGTCCGGCGAGTTGCCGAGCTGCTTGCTCATCTTGCGTCCGAGCTTGTCGCGGACGATGCCCGTGAAGTAGACGTTGCGGAAGGGCGGCCGCCCCATGTATTCGTAGCCCGACATGATCATGCGTGCGACCCAGAAGAAGATGATGTCGGGGGCCGTGACGAGGTCGGATGTGGGGTAGTAGTAGTTGATCTCCTCGTTGCCGGGGTTGCTGATTCCGTCGAAGAGCGAGATTGGCCACAGCCATGACGAGAACCAAGTGTCGAGGCTGTCGCCGTCTTGGCGGAGGTCCTCAGCCTCGATTGGGTAGTCGGCCTTGGCGCGCGCCAGCTCGAGGGCTTTTTCGGCGGTCTCGGCCACGACGAATCCGCCCTTCGGGAGATAGTAGGCCGGAATCCGGTGTCCCCACCAGAGCTGGCGGCTGATGCACCAGTCTTTGATGTTCTCCATCCAGTGGCGGTAGGTGTTCTTGTATTTTGCGGGGTAGAACTTGATGTCGTCGCTCATGACGGCGTCGAGCGCGGGCTTGGCGAGGTGCTCCATCTTGAGGAACCATTGCATGGAGAGCTTCGGCTCGATGGGGACGTTGGTGCGCTCGGAGAAGCCCACCTTGTTGACGTAGTCCTCGACTTTCTCCAGAAGGTCTGCGGCGCGGAGGTCGTCCTCGATTTGCTTGCGGACGTCGAAACGGTCCATGCCGACGTAGAGGCCGGCGGCCTCGCTTATCGTGCCGTTGTCGTTGAAGATGTCGATGGAGGGGAGGTTGTATTTCTCGCCGAGCATGTAGTCGTTGACGTCGTGGGCGGGCGTCACTTTGAGGCATCCTGTTCCGAACTCGATGTCGACGTAGTCGTCCTCAATGACCGGGATGACGCGGTTGACGAGAGGCACGATGACTTTCTTGCCTTTGAGCCATTGGTTCTTAGGGTCGTTGGGGTTGATGCACATGGCCGTGTCGCCCATTATGGTCTCGGGGCGCGTTGTGGCCACGACGGCGTATTTCCCTTCATCTCCCTCGACGCGGTAGCGGAGGTAGTAGAGCTTGCCTTGGTGCTCCTTATAGATTACCTCCTCGTCGGAGAGGGCGGTCAGGGCCTTGGGATCCCAGTTGACCATGCGGACGCCCCTGTAGATGAGGCCTTCTCGTAGAGGTCGCAGAATACTTTTATGACGCTGCGGGAGCGCGTCTCGTCCATCGTGAAGGCGGTGCGGTCCCAGTCGCAAGAGGCGCCGAGCTTGCGGAGCTGTTTGAGGATTATCCCGCCGTGCTCGTTTGTCCAATCCCAGACGTGGGTCAGGAACTGCTCGCGGGTGAGGTCTGTTTTCTTGATGCCTTGTTGGGCGAGTTTGTTGACCACTTTGGCTTCGGTGGCTATGGAGGCGTGGTCGGTGCCGGGTACCCATAGGGCGTTGAAGCCCATCATGCGGGCGCGGCGGACGAGGATGTCTTGTATGGTGTTGTTCAGCATGTGGCCCATGTGGAGCACGCCGGTCACGTTGGGGGGCGGGATTACCACGGTGAAAGGCTTGCGGCCGTCCGGTTTCGACTTGAAAAGACCGTTGTCGAGCCAGTATTGGTACCAGCGGGCCTCAATCTCATTGGGGCTGTACTTTGCTGAGATCTCCATTTTCGTATGTAAAGTATGTTGTTGGGTGTTATGAATCAACGTGTTCCGCGAATTTAGGTATTTTTTTGACCTATACCCGCCGATTGGGGAAATACGTGGGAGCGCAGCAGCGGGCGCTCATTGGGCCGCGCCTTTGGGGGAGGCCTCGATGTCGGCTCGGCTCTTGCTCGCCATGACGAGTCCTACGCCTATGAAAATCATGATGATAGACATTATCCTTATCCATCCGAACGTGCCTGCCGACCCCATTGCCGTGGCCAGGACGGCGGCCGTGATGGGCTGGAGGTAGAAATACATGCTGACAACCGTCGGGCGGAGGTTCTTCTGCCCGATCGAAGTGAGTAGGTAGCAGATGAAAGTGGCGAAGAAGACCGACAGGCTTATGCCGACCACCACGCCCGCGGGCAGCTCGGCGAATTGTACGGCTGCGACGTCGTCGTACGTGAACGGGACTATGCATAGCACCGACCACGTGAACATCCATTTCATGACCGTGAACGGCGAGTAGCGGCCAATGAGTCCCTTGAAAAAGACGAGGTAGCACGAGAAGAATAGTTCCGCCGCGAAGCACAGCGTGTCGCCCATCAGGGTTCCGCCAAACGTCCCGCCCGTCCCGCTCATGATGAGCAGCACCGCGCCCGCCGCGCCGAGGAGGACTCCCGACACCTTCTTGGCCGTCATTGGCTCACGCAGGTGGAGCGAGGCTATTATCATTGTGAAGATGGGGATGCTCGTCGCGATGACCGACGCGTCGACGGGAGACGTCTGTTGCAGCCCGACAGTGTAGAGGCCCTGGTTCAGGACCACGCCGAAGAGCCCCGCAAGGAAGAAAAGCAGCTTGTCGCGGAGGCATACATTTTCGCCGCCCGTGACGAGCGAGAGCGCCCAGAAGAGGGCTGCCGCCCCGATTGTGCGGAGGCTGACGAGGACGAGCGGAGCCACGTAGCCGGTCGTGAAGATGTATTTGACGATGGGGCTCATCGCGCCCCATACGAAGTTCGCCCCGAAGAGGGACAGGTGTCCGGCCAAGATTCCTTTTTTCATTTCGTCGCGAAAATAGGCACAAACGGGGCAAGATGTTCAAGAGGACGGGGCCTTATGGCTCCCCCCCCTACGCGAACAGCTCGCTACGTTTTCGCGTCGCGCACCCTTTCCTGATTTTTCGGGCTATGATGAAACGCAGCAGCGAGCCGACGCCCCTCGCGCCTTTGGGGCATGCGGCTACGCACTTCATGCACGAGATGCATTTCTGTTTGTCTACTGTCTTGATGTTGTCTTTGTCTATGGCGCCGGCGGGGCAGCCATTGGCGCACGCGCCACACGCGTCGCATCTTCTGTTTGCCTTGGGGTATGGGCCGTAAACAGGTTTGCGGTAAGGTCTGTTGCCCGGCGTTGAGGGGGGTGTGTCGTCGCCGTTGGCAATTTTTTTGGCAATATGCCGTCCGAAGGATTGGAGTTCCCTGATGTCGTCGGCATCGGGGCGGCCGTGTCCGTAGGCCCGCACGATGCTATGCTCGGCCACTGCTCCTATGGCGGCAATCACTCGGAAGCCAAGGCTTGCGGCCACGTCGTGCATTTCTATCAGGGCGTCGTCGTATGCCCTGTTGCCGTAGACGGCCACTACGGCGCATCGGGCGTTGTTGCCCTCCGTCTGGCGCAGCCGCTCGATGGCGAGGGAGGGGACGCGCCCTGCGAAGACGGGCATGGCGATTATGGTCATGTCGTTGGCTGTGAAGGTCGGGAGCCTGACGGCTTCGGCGCTTGCGCAAAGCTCGAATGTCTCGCAATTGTCGGATTCCGTGCGGATGGCGTCGGCAAGAGCTTCTCCGACGCGCCTTGTTCCGCCTGTCGGGCTAAAGAGGATGAGTTTGAGGTTCATGGTCTTGTGGTCTTGATAAAGCTACTGCCGCCTGGTCATTTCCGGGCGGCAGTAGCTTTGGCTTTTGTGGCGGGGCTATTGGGCGGGAGCCCACTTGCAGCGGACGGGCGAGACTATCGCGCCCTCCTCTTTGAGCTGTTTCATCGCCTTGTCGACTTCCTTGCGGTCGAGTCCACTGAGTTCGGCAATCTTCCCGGCGTTCAGGGGTTCGCCGGCCTCTTTCATCGTGGCCAGTACTTTTTCTTTTGTCTCCATGGTTAATTATTTACTGTTGTTTTGTTTGTCGCTCGTGTGAGAGCTCTTTATACTTCAGAAATTCGCTCGTTCTGAAAAAAGGCGAAGCTTGCGAAAAAGGTGCGACGCCCGCATGAAATCTTTGTTGGGGAGTCGCGCCTTGTTCTGTCTGTATGGTCTGGAAAAGGTTACCCTTCCAAACTCTTCGGGACGAACGACAGAGGCACCAGTTGCGACACTGACCCCACGTTGTAGATTGAGTCGGCTCCCGCAAGCGAAACGCGTATGGGGCTTCCCTGAACCGACTCCTTCTCCAAGAGCACTTGGCGGCATGCCCCGCACGGCGTGATGGGCCGTTCCACGGGGCCGTTGTCGGTCTCGGCGTATATCATGAGCCTCATGATCTTGGCGTCGGGATAGTGGGCGTTGGCGTAGAAGACCGTCACGCGCTCGGCGCATAGGCCCGAAGGGTAGGCGGCGTTCTCCTGGTTGCTGCCGCTGACCACTTCGCCGTTGTCCAAAAGAGCCGCCGCCCCGACTCGGAAACGCGAATATGGGGCGTAGGCCTTATGGGCGATCCGGCGAGCCTCGTCGAGAAGCATCAGCGTCTCGGCCGACATCGGGGCGTCGGATTCGGAGATTGTCGTCCGTACCTCTACAACGTGTTCTTTCATAGGATGTTGGCTATTTGCGTCCCGAGTCGTCGACGCACCTTGCCACCTTGTCGCCGAGGCTGGCGAAGACGGTCGTAAGGTCGTCTACGCAGAAGGGGATGCGGTAGCGCCAGTGCTGTTGCAGGTTGCTCGGCACGTTGATGCGCTCCTCGAAGGGG
>JAFPDB010000064.1 GCA_017390085.1 Bacteroidales bacterium
CAATCCGAAACGGGGTGAGTTCGCCAATTTTCTATTACGACATGATGCGTCAGGTGGTCACCAACGGAGGTTACGTCCCCATAACCATCGAGGCGCGCAACGTTATCTACAAGTTCAACAAGAACACCATAGGCATCCACAACCTCTCGTTCGAGTCCCACTCCGGACGACTTGTTGGAATCATGGGCATCTCCGGTTCCGGAAAGAGCACTTTCGCCAACGTCATCTCCGGCAAGGCCAAACCAACCTCCGGAAACGTATACATCAACAACATAGACATCTACGAGGACCAAGAGGCCGTCAAAGGCCTTATCGGCTTCGTATCGCAAGACGACATCCTTGTCGAGGACCTTTCGGTCTACGACAACCTCTATTTCAGCGCGCGGATGAGCTACGACAACCTGCCGTTGCCCGTTATCCACGAGCGTATCGATAAGCTGCTACGCCTCTTAGGCCTCTACGAGGTCAAGGACATCAAGGTGGGCAGCCCCCTCAACAAGAAGATAAGCGGTGGACAGCGCAAGCGGCTCAGCATCGCCCTCGAGCTAATCCGCGAGCCCGCGATCCTAATCCTCGACGAACCCACCTCCGGACTCTCATCCCACGACTCTGAGAACATCATTGAGCTTCTCAAAGACCTGTCCATCAACGGCAAGCTCATCTTCGTCGTCATCCACCAGCCCTCGTCCGACATTTTCAAGATGTTCGACCAGCTGCTCATTCTCGACACTGGAGGCTACCTCATCTACGACGGCAACCCCATCGAGTGCATCAGCTATTTCAGGCTCAACCTCCACATGATAGCTTCGCACGAGGTCGAGTGCCGGAGGTGCGGAAACATCAACGTGGAGCAGGTCCTCGACATCATAAGCCAACCCGTCATCGACGAGTACGGCAACAACACCCAGACACGCAAGGTTACGCCGGAGGAGTGGTACGAGAAATTCAGCTGGGGAGCCATCGACACCAGCTACGTCGGCGACCCCGAGCCGCTCCCGGCCATCAACTTCAAGACGCCCAACCACCTCAAGCAATGGTGGCTCTACCTCTATCGCGACGTCAAGTCCAAGATGGCCAACCTGCAATACCTCCTGCTCAACCTTTTCGAGGCCCCGCTTATGGCATTGTGCGTCGCCTCGCTCCTGAGGTACTACAACGTCACGTCGCCCGACGGCTACACGTTTGCCGACAATGAGAATATGCCTGTCTTTATCATTGTCTCCGTCATCATCGCCTTCTTTATTGGCCTGACTGTCAGTGCCGAAGAGGTCATTCAGGACAGGCAGATACTAAAGCGCGAGGTGTTCCTCAACCTGAGCCGCACGAGCTATATGCTATCCAAATGTACCCAGACGACATTCCTCTCGGCCGTGCAAATGGCTCTCTTCGTGTTGATTTCCAACAGCATTCTCTCCATAAAAGGGATGTTTTTGGACTATTGGCTCGTCTTGTTCTCCACGGCCGTCTCCGCCAACATGTTGGGCCTCAACCTTTCGGACATGATGCGGAAGACCATCAACATATACATCCTCATCCCGTTCATGGTCATTCCGCAACTCATCCTGAGCGGTGTCTTCGTGCGCTTCGACAAGATGAATCCCGACATGAGCTCCGCCACGGGAGTGCCTTTCTATGGCAATTTCATAACAGCGCGATGGGCGTTCGAGGCCCTTGCGGTCAACCAGTTCTGCTATAACGACTACGAGACCCTCTTCTACAAGTTCGACAAGTCGAAGAGCCAAAGCTCCTACTTTAAGGATTTCTGGGTCCCGGCAATGAAGTCCAACCTCGACAAGGTAACTATCAATTCAAGCAAGGCCGAATCAGACCCTACTGAGATTCAGCGCGTTCTGAAGCTAATCTCGGACGAAATCGAGACAAACGCCGAGCTCTTCCCCGACATCGAAAAGCCAGGGGCCGAGATGTTCACCTCTGGGCTTTTCGGCCCGGCCGCCTACAACGTCGTCTACCAATATCTCGAGGACGTGCGCCAGTACAACGTCCTACGCTACAATAAGGCCGACATCGCCCTCGACAAGTATAAGCAGCAGTTCAGCGCCGCGCAGCTCGACAGCCTGCGCAGCAACTATCATAACACGAGCATAGCCGACCTCGTCACCAGCCCGTCCGGCATCTTGACCGAGGTGATAACCGAATACGACGGCCGCCTATGGCAAAAAAACGACCAAGTGTTCCAAAACACCGAAGAGTCGTTCCGCGCGCCGTTCTACTCCTCCTATAAGACTTTCTGCGGCGTGATGATAGACACCTACCTCTTTGACGTCCTTGTCATTTGGGTAATCAACGGCGTCCTCCTGATGTTCCTTCTCGACGGAAGAGTGGCCAGCTGGTTGCGCAAGTAGTAGGGTGGGGAGGTATTGCTCTTTTTGCGGGTATGAGATTCCCGTCGTCCTTGTAGGGCGTGCCGATGGGGCTGCGGAGAAGCCTCGCGCCGATTATCACCAAATCTGAAGTCACGCGCCGCGCCGCCACCTAATCTGTGGGTGTGTCCACAATCTTGAACCTTATCCTCAGTATCTTCCGCTCGGGGTCGTAGTCGTGGCTTATGAATCGGACGTGGCCGATTTCTCGCGTATTCCCGACGTGTTGGCCTATGCAGAGACACCTGTCGTAATCGCCTACGCTCACCACTCTCACCGTCTCCGACGCACCTTCCGGCAAACGTTTAAGGTCGAACTCCGAGGCGGCCTCTGTTTGCGATATGAAGCCAAACCCGACTGGCAAATGGCGGTCAATCACATCGTTAACGGTTCGTTCAACACTGGCAATCTGCCTCTCGTTGGGCTGTTGATCCAGCGCGAAGTCCATTTTCGACTTCTTACGTTCAATATGGGCCTCGACGGCGCGCCCGCAATTGAAAGCGTCGTCCATCGCGCGGTTTATGATATGCTCCGCCGTATGGGCGGGGCGGAATTCTTCCTTGTTGTGGGCGTTAAGCTCAATCTTGCCCGGCTCCGGTTGTGTCATCGTCCGACGTTTTCTGCTGCAACGTTTGATAATATTTCGATGGCAGGACTCCAAACTCCTCTTTGAAGTATTTCGAGAAATACTTGGGGTTGTTGAAGCCTACCGCGTAGGCCACGTCCGCAACGTTTTGCGCGGGGTCCTTGAACATCTGCGCGGCTCTCTTGAGGCGAATGACGCGAATAAACTCGATTGGCGGACGGCCTGTGATGGAGATGAGTTTCTTGTAGAGGTGGACGCGGCTCATGCCGAGGTGGCGGCTCAGGTCCTCTACCGATAGGTTGGGGCTGGCTATGTTGTCCTCCACGTATGTTATGGCCTTCTTGATTAGTTGCTCGTCAAGAGGAGTTATGGTTATTTGGCTTGGCTCGGGGTCAATCTGTTTTCTGAACTCCTGTTGGCGCTTTTGTCCCAACTCAATGTGTTTCATTATTTTGAGCCGGAGGATTTGAGGGTTGAAGGGTTTTGTCAGGTAGTCGTCGGCGCCGGCCGAGAGGCCCTCGATGTTATGCTCTTCGGCCGTGCGCGCCGTCAGCATGATTAGGGGGATGTGGCTCGTGCGGATGTCTTTCTTGATTTTCGCGCAAAGCTCGTTGCCGTCCATTATTGGCATCATGACATCCGAAATCACGAGATTGGGTTGCTCGTCCAAAATCATGTCGAAAGCCTCCGAGCCATTATGAGCCTCAATGATGTCGTAGTCTGTCTTTAGCGTGTCGCGCAAGAGGGTCAGGAAGTCGTCGTTGTCGTCGACTATGGCAATCTTCATACGCTCCGGATGATACGCGCCGTCTTGCTCCGTTTGGCCTTCGCTCTCCCTGGCTTCCGACACTTGCGCCACGCCGACGCTATCGGGCGACGTAGGCAGTTCGACCGTGAAGATTGTCCCGCCGGCGGGATTGTCCTCGACGCGGATGTCCCCCTTGTGCATGACGACGAACTCTTTGGCAAGATGGAGCCCTATGCCAGTCCCCGCAATCGAAGAGTCGGACTGTGGGACTTGGTAGAAGCGCTCGAAAATATGGACTTTATGCTCGTCGGCAATGCCTATGCCCGAGTCGCTCACCTTGATAAAAGCCCGCTTGTGGTCGTCAGAGAGGCTCACGCTGACGCTCACCCTGCCACCCGCGGGGGTGAACTTGAAGGCGTTGGAAAGCAGATTGTCGACAACTTTGCCCATTTTGTCCTTGTCGAATCTCATGTAGGCGTTAGGCACGTTCGAGACGAACGAGAACTTTATGCCTTTGCCGGAGAGCTTGACGAAAGAGTCCGACAGTTCGGCCACGAAGCCCACCATGTCGCCCTCCGAGAGGTTGAGCGTCATGCCGCCCTTGTCGGCTTTCCGGAAGTCGAGAAGCTGGTTGACTATGTTGAGCAGTTTCCGCGAGTTGCGGTGGATGAGTTCCAGTTGCTGGCGGTTGGGGTCGGAACTTGGCAACGTCTCGAGAATGTTGTCCAATGGGGAGATTATGAGGCTCAGAGGCGTGCGCAGCTCGTGAGAGACGTTGGTGAAGAATTTGAGCTTCATCTGGTCGAGCTGCTTCTGTTTCTCGGCCTCGCTGACAATTTGCCTCATGCGGAATTTTGCCTTGTCCCTGTCCCTTATACTCTTGATGCTGAATGCCACCAAACCAATGA
>JAFPDB010000065.1 GCA_017390085.1 Bacteroidales bacterium
AGGGTGACTTGACGTTGGGCGATGGTGAAGTGGGAGGTGGTCTCCGCGAAGTCGAAGTTGCCGCCGGCGTTGTCGGTGATGGTGACGGTGGCTTGGCCGGCGTTCTTGTTGTCGGAGTAAGTTACGGTGTATTCACCCGCGGGAAGCACGAGGCCGCCCTGCTTGACGGTGACGGTTGGCTTGTGGTCGGTGCCGTCGTAGGTGTAGCTATCGGGGCTGAGGGTGACGGTGAGGTCGCCTGTGGCGGCGGTGATCGTCCAGCTGTGGGAGGCGGCGGTGGGGAGGGCGTAGTTGGCGTTCGTGAGGCTTTCCGCAGTGGCGGTGTAGCTGCCGACGGCGGTGGCGGTGTTGCCTGAGTAGGTATTAACAGTACAAACGTCTCCCGAAAGGACTCCTTCAACCTCAGCAAGACACTCGTGTTCTACACCAGAGTATACGAAGCTTGTCTGAGGCCAATTGAGAGTGACTTCTCGAGGGGTAATCTCGAAATTCCTGGAGACCGTCGCCATATTGTAGTTGCCGCCAGCGTTGTCGGTGATAGTTACGGTGGCTGAGCCGACGTACACGTTGTCGGCGTAGGCGACAGAATATTCGGATGCGGGGACTACCTTTCCGCCAATATAGAGCGTGACAGCGGGCTCGTGGGCGTTCTTATCGTAGACAAAAGCAGCATCGCTAAGCTCGACAACCATCTCATTCTCAGCGGCTTCACGTACCGTCACCTCAAGAGTTCCCTTGTTAACAACGATTTCGTAGTTATCAAGATCGGTTCCCGATTTCGGGAAGTAGGAGAATGAGTTTTCGCAAGAACCGACATCGGTTTGCGAAGCGAAGTTCGTGAATGTCAGGCCATCGGTGTCGTAAAACTGGTCACTATCGTCGGCCATTGTGACAGTCTCGTTTCGGTGCGCGAGCTGATCGTAGACCCACGTTCCCGAACCCGAATTGAGGACAATACGACGTTTAGTTATCTTGAAATCAACATATTGAACGACATTCTCTTTTATGCCGAAAGCATTATTCGGATCGGGGCAGAATGTCACCTGGAAGTGATATTGCCCGACGGACAGAACGTCTGTCGTCTCGTATGAGATGTAGTTTTGATCCTTGAACTCCCAAACTCCTGAGCATCCCGCTACTGGATTGGTGACGCTATAAGAGAGCACGTCGGCGACCGTGTTACCATAGATCCCGTCTTTGGCAGTTACCGAAATTGTGGCAGGCGCAACTTTTTTAATCTTGATGTTTACGATAAGGCTAAGGTAGTACTCAAGTCCCTCTCCGTCCTTGACGTTGATTGTCAAGTTATGTGTTGAGTTTTTATTCGTATTGGTGCCGTTGGCAATGAAATAGACATTTCCATCCTTTACCTCGAAATCGGTGGAACCCATCACGGCGCCATTTGGCACAAGCGCCACACCGTCGTCGGACTTGATGACCACAGGGACTACGACTGTACCTTTTTGTCCACTCGGCAATTCCAAAGTCACGGAACTGGGTTCGAGAGTCGGCGGGTTGATTGGCTCGACGGTGACGACAATCTCCTTGACAGTGGTGACCGTGCCGTCGGAGACGGAGACGTTGAAGTGGTAGACGGCTTGCGTGGAGCGGGCGCCGCCAATATAGTAGAGCCTGTCGCCGCCGACTGAGAACTTGGAGGCGTTGGCGCCACTGATGGAAATCGTTAGCGGGTCGCCATCGAGGTCGTAGATGTTGATGGGCAGCTCGACAGGGTTGCGGCTCGACTTGATGGTGACGGCCATGGGCTCTACACGCGGAATGCGGTTCTGGCCATAGGTGAACTTGACCTCGGCAGAAGCCGTGCCGGGGATAAGATCCTGATCGGTGAGGTAGGTTCCGGCGAAATTGTCGGATACGGTGTAGGAGCAGGTGAAGGAGCTGAAGAGCTCATCGCCCGTAGCGAGGGTTATGGCTCCATCGGCCGCTATGGAGAGGTCGCCCACCCCGACAATGGAGGCTGTGGCCCCGGCGGCGTATTGGACACCGTCGACAGTGAAGTTGACGACGGAGAGGGCGTCGTTGTCGACATCGTTGTCGTTGACAAGGACGTTGTCGACAAAAGTGCTGTTCTCGGCGGCGGAATACTCGTCGTCGACGGGTGCGGGCGCGGTGTTGAGCAGGAAGAGTTGTGGGAAGTCCTTAATATTGTTGTTGCTCTTGCCCTCGTACTCGAGAAGTGGGTCGATCGGGGCACCGTCGCCACCTTGTTGTTGGCGTCTTTCTCCTGGACGTCGCCGGGGGCGCATGACGAAGGCCTTGGGCTGCGCATAGGAGTGGGCATGGCGCGACTCGAGGTAGCCGGTAATCCGGACTTTCGCCTCGGCTCCACTTTTGAGGTAGATGTAGCAAAGCTCTTTCTCCTCTTCGGAAGCCTGATTGAGGATTTTGGTGGAGGCGTCGGTTGAGGAGAGCAGTTCAAACTTGGTGGTGTAGAAACCTCCGTTTTCGAACCAAACGCCGACGGAGGCGCTATCGGCATCGGCGTTCCAGGCGCCATTCTCTTTCAAGTTCTTAACAGTGAACGAGAAAGAGATACTCTCTCGGACGTGCGCGGTTGTGGGATAGTCATCGAGGCTGGTAACGGCAAGGTCAAGTTTCTGGACTTTGAACTTTTGAGTCGTGCCATCCGTTTTGTTGCTGGCGTAGGACCAGGTGTCGATGATGGCACCATCGCCACGCTTTTGGTATGTATACCAAAATCCGGACCTATACTTAATTCCCCAGCTATGACCATATTTTGTTAAAGATTTATTATCGTCAGCTTTGCTTGGCCATGCCTCGTTTCTACATTCGTAACCCCCAGTTCCATCCAAAGGGCTGTCATAAGAACCAACTTTTGAGTCAGGAAGACCATTGTTGTCATTCCAATACATCATACGAGAGAGTTCACTTCCGCTTGAAGGGTCGAGCAGCAAGAGCCTGTAACCGTTGACGTTACGGTAGATATTGGCGAACGGGAAGTGGACCTCCGCCGCCTTGATGGTGGCGCTCGGCGTGATGTCGCAACTGCCGTCGAAGTCGTTGCCGTCGCCATCTTTGCCGTCCCATATGATCATGTTCTTGCCCTCGACACACGTACCCTCGAAGATGCGGCTCGCGAACTTGCTGTCGGCAAAGACAATCTCGATGGAATAGGAACCCTGGACATCGGCATTGAAGACAATATTGCAACCCTCGGGCCCCCATATTCCCTCCTTTCCTCCCTCTTTTCCGACAAACTTAATGTCGGATATTTTGGGCAACCCTGCGCCAAGCTCCTTGCGCAACCAAGTGGTCGTAACCTCGCCGCCGTATACGCACTTGGCTTTTTGCGGGAGGTCGGCACTTGGCTTATTGAAGAAAATCTTGTGCGTAACGTCTTCATAGTACTCCACGTCGTTGCCATCGGCATCCTTATAGGTGTGGACGTTATCGGGGCGGCGCGGGTCGTAGATGTCGACGCTACTATTTCCGAACGCCACGCTCTTATAAGAGGGCTGGCCTCCTTCGCACGATGAGTAGTTCGTCGGAGGGTAGACACCGCCGCCATTCCACTTTGTCTGACCAGAATAACCTGTCTGGACGCCCTTGTTGTTGGAATAGATGCACAAAGCGTCGCCACTCATGCCGTTAGGCTCCAACTGATACATGTAGCCAGTGTTGGTCAGGACGTAGAACGTGGCGCACCATTGGGCGGCGTAGTCTTTAGCGCCCCAGACGGCCATGTTGAGCACATTGGCGTAGGCGCGGCCCTCGATAACTTGATTGTCGGCGGCATTGGTCACCGTTATGTCGAATGCGCTGACGTAGACGTTCTCGACGGCGGTATTTCCGTATTTGATGTCAGTAGGCGTGGTCTCGTTTTCCACCCAATCTCCCCCGTCATGAACATATGATGAGTGAGGAGAACCTTTGCTTGAATTGTTATATGGCGTTTTTGTCAAACTCGTAGCCTTACTGCGGAAGTCAATCTCCCAAACGCCTTCGGTTGCCGCGGTGACAGTTATCTTGTATGCCTTGTATCTTCTGCCACCCGTATTGGTCCCATATTGCGGCCCCGCGAGCTCTTCCGTCCGGTTGGCAATGTAGCCACCGTTGGCGTTGTTGGAGATCGTGCCAGACCGGCCGTCGGGCGAACGCCAAACGATGGAACCAGTAGACGTACCCGACGCGCTATTGAGAGCCGACGACGCCAGATAGATATGCTCACCCGCTTTGGCGTAGACCTTCATGGTGCCATAGGTTGGGAAAGGGCGGTCGGAAGCCGTGCCCGACACGAGCATGGCGCGATAGCATCGAGCGACGTCTCCTCTCTTGTCGCCACCGAAATAGTATGTGTAATAGTTGCTTGGGTAAATATCTTTCGAACCCTCGGCCGAAGCGGTGACTGATAGGCACAAGAGGGCCAGAAATAGAGCCGCACGAAGAAGAGACTCCACGTTGTAGCGAAGATTCAATCTCACAGTGGGGTATGCAGAGGCTGACATATTGGGGTAGGTATGAAATCAATCAGAAAATGGTACTTTTTCTCCTGTACCAAATTACGCTAATGGCCGAAAAACGTTAGGTTACAAATCTTGAATTCGTTAAAAAACCACCACAAAAACGCCCAAAAGCCCGCGACATCAGATGGAGATGTCGCGGGCTTGGATATGAGTATCACGTGGCGGTGCTGCCTATTTATATAGCTGTGAGGCGATGGCCTCGAGGTCGGCATATTGCGACTCAACCTCCTTATAGAGCTCATCGCGCCCTGCCCGCTTGCAGCAGTTGAGCAACTCGTAGAAGATGGCCATTCCGCGGCGCACGCCGTCGAAAGAGCCCGCCAACTTGTCGTCGCTGAGGTTGAGGTAGAAATTGAGCTCCTGCCAATTGTCGAGAGCGTAGTCGCGGACAATCTTGTCACCCTTGGCGAGACAATCGTCTCCACCCGCGCGATAGTAGCCCTCGACCATGGCGAGGCTGAAATAGTTGTGGGGGACGGCCTCAACGGGTACCTCGTATTGAATCTTGTCGAGAACTTCGACGGCGCGCTCCCGCTTGATAGCGGAGTCGGGCGAAGCCTCCGCCTCGTCGAGCAATGCCGTGGCGAGACGTGTCAGGTGGAGGCGGAGGTTGGAACCCATGCGCATCTTATTCTCGTCGAGATATTGGCCCGGCTTATTGTAGAAACCCCAACGGAACTTGTTCATGACATTGTCATACATTCGCTCAGTGTCGACAGTTCCAGTCATGCCCTGACGGTCGGAAGAGCCGCGGATTGGGGTGATGCGCTGCGCGAGGCCCTCGAGCTGGAAGTAGTTGTCGAGTCCGGCGTAGTTCTCGCGCCCTACGGTCACGGCGTAGTAGAGGGGTCGTTGCCACTTGCTGGTGACGAGCATATCGAGAACCATGAGCTGGTTCTTGAGAATATAGCTGCCCGGGATGGAGATCTTCATCTGCTTCTCAATCTTGGACGCGTTGGCAGGCGTGACGGTACCAGATCGTAAGACGGCCGCGGAATCGACATCGAGGAAGAACTTATGTCCGGGGATGTAGCAGACCCTGCCGTTGGACTCGGCCCCTTGGATTGTCTTGGTGCGCGGGTCCTCCGATCGTACGAAATTGATGGCGGCGTTGAGGTCGATATACTCGTTGCGGATGTCGACAAGATAGACCACATCGCGGTCGTGGGTGTACTGGTCGTGGGTGAAGCTGATGGGCACGGGGGCGCTGTCGTAGGCCTTACGCAACATCTGATCGCAATACCATTCGGTCTGCAAATATGAGAGGTTGCAGACGCGCACGTCTGGACGGCAGCCCTCGACCTCCTGAGCATACCAGAGTGGGAAGGTGTCGTTGTCGCCATTGGTGAAGATGACGGCGTTCTCGTCGCACGAATTGAGATAATTGTATGCTATGTCGCGCGCGATGGTACATCCCGAGCGGTCGTGATCGTCCCAGTTTTGCTGAGCCATGAGACCCGGTACCGCCACGAGGCAGAGCACCGAGGCCACTCCCGACACCACGACACGCGGCATCTTAACCCTTGCCAGCCAATCGATGACCTGGAGAACGCCGAGGCCTATCCAGATGGCGAAAGCGTAGAACGAACCGGCGTAGGCATAGTCGCGCTCGCGCGGCTGAAGAGGGTACTGATTGAGATAGAGCACGATGGCGAGACCCGTCATGAAGAAGAGCAACATCACGATCCAGAAATCCCTCTTATGCCGCCCGGCGTGGAAGAAGAGGCCTGCCAGGCCCAGCAAGAGCGGGAGCATGAAATAGGTGTTGTGGCCCTTGTTGTTCTTCAGGCTGTCGGGCATGAGCGACTGGTCGCCGAGCATCCAGTCGTCGATGACGGGAATGCCCGTAATCCAGTTGCCATGCGTAAGCTCGCCGTGGCCCTGGATGTCGTTCTGACGGCCGCTGAAATTCCAAAGGAAATAGCGCAAGTACATGAAGTTGACCTGATATGACAGGAAGAAGCGCATATTCTCGCCGAATGTAGGTATCGTGACCATATACTGGCCCCGCTCGTCGTCGACGACACTCACGTTACGCCCCTTGAAGTGGCTCCACGCCTTATATTGCTCCACATGACTCGGCTGATTGCTATACATTCGGGGGAAGAGAACCGAGGCCTGATACTTAAATACGGGCTTCTTCTCCACCTCGACGTATTTTCCGTCCTTGACCATGTAGACGGGCGCCCCCTCCTCTTGCGCTGAGGCCTTGCGGTCGATAGGCGAGGCGAAAGTCTGACCGTAGAACAGCGGACGGTCGCCATACTGCTCGCGGTTGAGATAGTCGATGAGGGCGAAGACGTTGTCGGGGCTGTTCTGGTCCATCGTGGGGTCGGCCGCGGAGCGAATCACCACCATGGCGAAAGACGAATAGCCAAGGATGATGACCGACACGGCTGCAAGAATCGTATTGGCCAAAACCTTCCCCTTGCGGAACGTGACAATGAGGCCCGCCACAAGCCCCGCGATGAGCAGCAACATCCAGAAGATGGCGCCGCTATTGAACCCGAGGCCAAGACTATTGACAAAGAAGAGGTCGAAGCAGCCGGCAATCTTCACAAGGCCGGGAATGATGCCGTAGAGTATGACGCCAAGGACGACGCACGAGATGGCCAATGCTATGACAACCCCCTTGGGCGTCGGCGTGAACTTGCGGAAATAGTACACAAGGCCAATGGCCGGGATGCAAAGCAAGTTGAGCAGGTGGACGCCAATGGAGAGGCCCATGAGATAGGCAATGAGGATAATCCAGCGGTTGGCGTGCGGCTCGTCGGCCACGTCCTCCCACTTTAGGATGCACCAGAAGACGATGGCCGTGAAGAACGACGACATGCCGTAAACCTCACCCTCGACCGCGGAGAACCAGAAAGTATCGGAAAAAGTGTAGGCCAAAGCGCCGACCAGGCCAGCGCCCATGACGGCTACAAGTCGCCACGTCTCGGGCTCGCCGTCGGGGCCGAGCTCCTTGCCGTCGATGACGATCTTACGCGCCAAATGGGTGATAGTCCAGAAAAGGAAAAGGATGGTGAACGCGCTGGCGAGCGCAGACATGATGTTGACGAACTTGGCGACGAGAGTAACATCGGGCGCGGCTATGGCGAACATACGCGCGATAATCATGAAGAGCGGCGCTCCGGGGGGGTGCCCGACAAGAAGTTTGTCGGCGGTGGAAATAAACTCACCACAATCCCAAAAACTTGCCGACGCCTCGGTCGTCAAGATGTACGTGACGGCCGAAATCAGGAAGGCCAGCCAGCCCATCACGTTGTCAATCAGTTTGTAACGCTTCATCGAAAATGTTATGGCGCGGGGAGGGCAGGACATTGCCGCCCGCGTGAGAGAAAATGCTCACGGCATGGCCTGGAGAGCCATGCGGGAGAGGCTGCCGCGAATTTAGATTTTATTTCATTGACAACTCTTGATTAACAGACAAATGTAAATGCCAACACGCCATTAAAAGCCACCTTAGGAACGTTAGAATCATTATCTTCGCGTGAAAGAAACGTAAGAAAACAAAGAAAAAGCGACATGAACATCCTGCTGATAGGCGGCGGCGGCCGCGAGAGCGCCATTGCGTGGAAACTGAAACAAAGCCCCCGACTGAGCAATCTCTACATAGCCCCGGGCAACGGCGGCACCGCCTCCCTCGGCCAGAACGTCGCCCTCGACCCCAACGACCACGCCAAGGTTATCGACTTCATCGTGGACAACGGCATCGACATGGTGGTCGTAGGCCCCGAGGAGCCCCTCGTCAAGGGGCTGCACGACGCCATCCTGGCCGACGAGCGCACGGCAAAAGTGCCGGTGATAGGTCCCCGTGCCAAAGGCGCCGAGCTGGAGGGGAGCAAAGACTTCGCCAAAGCGTTCATGACGCGCCACGGAATCCCCACGGCACGATACAAGAGCTTCACCCAGGCCAACGCCGCCGAGGGCGAGGCATTCCTCGAAGAGCTGCGCCCGCCCTACGTGCTAAAAGCCGACGGGCTGGCGGCCGGCAAAGGAGTCTTGATAATCAACGACCTCGACGAGGCGAAGAGCGAACTCCGCGCCATGCTGGGCGGGATGTTCGGCAAAGCGTCGTCGACAGTCGTCATAGAAGAATTCCTGAGCGGCGTCGAACTCTCGGTCTTCGTCCTGACCGACGGCGACGGCTACGTGATCCTGCCCGAAGCCAAAGACTACAAGCGGATTGGCGACAACGACGAGGGCCCCAACACGGGCGGCATGGGCGCCGTCTCGCCAGTGCCATTCGCCGATGCCGACTTCATGCGCAAAGTGGAGGACAGAATCGTCCGCCCGACAGTCGAAGGCCTGAAGAAAGACGGCATACCATACTGCGGATTCATATTTCTCGGCCTCATAAAGTGCGGCGACGACCCGATGGTAATCGAATATAACGTCCGCATGGGCGACCCCGAGACCGAAGTTGTCATGCCCCGCCTGAAGAGCGACCTAATCGACCTGATGGAGGCCGCCGCCAAGGGGACTCTCCGCGGCATGAAAGCCGAGGCCGACCCGCGCACCTGCACGACGGTCATGATGGTCTCGGGCGGCTACCCCGGCCCCTACGAGAAAGGCAAACAGATGAACGGCCTGCCTGACGTAGACGAACGCAGCATAGCCTTCCATGCCGGCACGAAAGAGGACGGCCGCGGCGGAGTCGTCACGAGCGGCGGCCGCGTGATTGCCATAAGCTCCCTGGGCGACAGCATCGAAGACGCCCTCGCCAAGAGCTACGCCAACGTGAGCCGCATAGGCTTCGAGGGCGCGTTCTACCGCAAAGACATCGGGCAAGACATGATCCGCATCCGCGACTCGCGCAAATAAGCCCCCCACCCCGCCCCGACAACGCCACACGCCGTGTACAGACTCTTCGCGCGCAACACCCCGATGGCCTTCGCCGCCATGCTGCTCGTCCTGGTCGGGCTGCGCGGGCGGATGATATACGACCCCGCGCTCTACGTCGTGGCCGACACACCCGACCTCTTCTCGCCGCTATGGGGGGCAACCATGGGCCACATCGCGCCGGGCAGCACCCTCTCGGTGGTCCTGGCAATAGCCGTGACATTCCTCTGCGCGCTGATCGTCAACAACACCGTCAACCGCTACGGCCTCTCGCAGACCCACGGAGCGTTTGGCGGCCTCTTCTTCGTGGTATTGAGCGGCGGATTCCGCCTGAGCATGGGCTTCCAGCCGAGTATGCTCTTCGCCCTGTCGCTCGTCTGGGGGCAGGACCGCCTCTTCTCCGCGACGGGAAAGACGCGCCCCTTCGCGAGCGTGGCGTGGGGATTCGGCATCGTGGGCGTCGGCTGCCTATTCTGGGCTAAAGGGCTGTGCTACATACCGCTTATGCTGGTGCTGCTGTCGCTCCTTCGAATTGGCGGCGGGCGAGTCTTCGCGGCGGCACTCGTAGGGCTTGGCGGCACGGCAATGGTGACCGCGACGGCGGCCCTCTTGACCGACCACCCCATGGAACTGGCGCGCGGCTACGCGAGCTCGGGTCTGGCAATGCAACCATTTTGGAGGCTCGGGCCAATCTCGATTACATACCTCGTCATAGAACTCGGCATCGTAATGGCGGCCCTCGTCTCCACCCATCGGCATATGCTCGAAATGAGCATCACGGCGAGCCGTAAAATCCGCGTGGCGGAGTGGGTGCTGCTCTTCTCGCTGCTGCTTATCTTGCTTCCCGGATTCTCATACGAGACGCAGATTCTCATTGCCATAGGGGCATCGCTTCTCATGCCCAACTTCATCTACTCAATCCGCGACCACCGCATCCGCGAGTTCATACCCCTCCTCGCCACGGGCGCGGCGGCGTGGCTCATATACATCTAAAAATGTGGAGAGACTGGGTCGTGCAGCCACCGCAATTCGTCAGGTGGCTATTCCCGCACTCCTTCTGGCGAAGCGCGGACCATAAGCGGAAGAGGGTGTTCATAACATTTGACGACGGGCCCGTGCCGGAACAGACGCCATGGGTCCTCGACACGCTCGACCATTACGGCGCAAAGGCGACATTCTTCTGCGTGGGCGACAACGTGAGGAAGCATCATGACATTTTTGAGGAGATTGTCCGCCGCGGCCATGCGGTGGGGAACCACACGTTCAACCACTTGCCGCTCTTCAAGGCGGGATGGAGGACGTATGCGGCAAACGTAGAGCTTTGCGACGCCGCCGAAGGGGGCAAAGCCCGCCTTTTCCGCGCGCCTCATGGGCATATGACGCCGTGGCACGCTTGGCGGCTGACGCGCAGCGGGGGCTTCGACAGGATCGTCTTCTGGGACGTGATGCCCAAGGACTACGACAACAGGCTGTCGGGCGAAAAGGTGCTGGAGAATGTCCGCCGACACGTTCGCCCCGGCTCAGTAATCGTCTTCCACGACTCGATAAAGGCTGGCGAGCGGATGCGCCATGCGCTTGTCGGGACATTGGAGATGCTCAAGGACGAAGGGTATTCGTTTGAATCGATCGGCGACGAGGCTTTCCGCCTAAGATGACGACCCGCCCCCGACGTTGGCTCTTGGTTGCGTTGGCATAGGGCCTCAAGAGAGGCTCCTTACTTAAAATTCTTTAAAATCACGGGTTTGGCTTTTTTAAGCATTACTTTTGTCGGTAATGTAGTCATGCTATATGCCAAACCAAACCAACAGAGCCGCGACGCGCAAGATCCGCAGCTCGTACTTCACCACCACGATTAGCATTACCCTCGTACTGTTCCTGCTCGGGATGATTGGCCTCCTTATGCTCAACGCCAACCGGGTTTCGGAATACGTAAAGGAGAACCTGAGCCTCACCGTGACTTTCGCGGCCGACTCCCGCGAGGCGGAAATCCGCCAAATTGAGAAACAACTTCTCGCCACGCCACAAGTCAAAAGCGTCAAATACATCGACAAAGAAGAGGCCGCCCGCCAGATGGAAGAGAACCTGGGCGAGGACTTCGTGGCGACGCTCGACATGAACCCCCTGCTGCCGTCGATGGAGGTCAAGCTGTTCGCCGAATACGCCGACGAGCGCGGCATGGAGGCCATAGCCCAGACGATACGCGACTTCAAGCCCGTAAGGGAAGTATATTTCGAGCAAGACGTCGTAAACCTCATCCACGACAACATACGCCGCATATCGCTCGTGCTGCTGGGCTTCTCGGCGGTGATGCTGCTCGTGGCCATAACGCTGATAAACAACACTGTGCGCCTGATGGTCTACAGCAAGCGATTCCTGATCCGCACCATGCAGCTCGTCGGAGCCACGCGCGGCTTCATCCGCCGCCCGTTCATTGCGCAAGGCGTGGCGCAAGGCCTCATAGGCGGCCTGCTGGCCAACGCCCTGCTGGCGTGCGTGATATTCCTGGCCGCCAAGGAGTTGCCCGGCGTGATAGGCTTCAACGACGTGACCTCCGTGGCCGCGCTGTTCATCGCCGTGTTCGCGATAGGAGTGCTCATGACGATAATATCCACAGCAAGCTCCGTCAACAAATATCTTAGCCTCCGCACGGCGGACCTCTACGTCTAAGCCCCCGAAACGAGAACACACCCACACATACACACATCATGGCAAACGAGAAAAAGAATCTGCCCCACACCGCGGACAACAAGGCGGACGGCGACTTCGCCCTCGGGATGGGCAACTACAAACTTCTGGCCATAGGCTTCGGCGTCATAATATTGGGATTCATCCTGATGGCTGGCGGCGGAAGCGAAGACCCCAACGTCTTCAACGCCGACATCTACGGATTCCGCCGCATAACGCTCGCGCCCATAGTAGTGCTGGCCGGCTTCGCCTTCGAGGTCTACGCCATAATGAAGAAATAGAGACACTTACATCATAGATGGAAATATTAGAAGCCATTGTCCTTGGCCTGCTCCAGGGACTTACGGAATACCTGCCCGTCAGCAGCAGCGGCCACCTCGTCATAGCGTCTAAGCTATTGGGCGTCGAGGCCGAAGAGAACCTCACATTCACGATAGTTGTCCACGTCGCCACCGTCCTCTCTACAGTCGTAATCCTATGGCGCGAGATATGGTGGGTCATTCGCGGCCTCTTCGAGTTCAAAATGAACGACTCGACCCGCTACGCCATCTCGATCCTCATCTCGATGATCCCCATCGGCCTTGTCGGCATCTTCTTGAAAGACACCGTCGAAGAGGTGTTCGGCTCGGGCGTCACGATTGTGGGCGTCATGCTGATCGTCACCTCGCTACTGCTCTCTTTCGCCTACTACGCCCGCCCGCGAGCCAAGGAGACCGTATCCTACCTCGACGCCTTCGTAATAGGCTTGTCGCAGGCCTGCGCGGTCATGCCCGGCCTCTCGCGCAGCGGCACGACCATCGCCACGGGACTTCTACTGGGCAACAAGAAAGAGACCATGGCCCAATTCTCGTTCCTGATGGTCATCCCGCCAATCCTTGGCGAGGCCCTGCTCGACGGCGTCAAGCTCTTGGGCGACAACGCGGAGGCCATGTCCGCCTCGACAATCTCGCCCCTGACGATGTTGGCGGGCTTCGCGGCGGCGTTCCTGTCGGGATGCGTGGCCTGCAAATGGATGATAAACATTGTCCGCCGCGGCAAGCTCCTGTGGTTTGCCATCTATTGCGCCGCCGTAGGCATCCTCTCACTGATATTCCTTAGCTAAGGGGCAGTTGGAAAACACGAGAATAGACTTCGCAGGCGGGGCGCGCCTGGCCATAGACAAGCCGTTGACGTGGACATCGTTCGACGCCGTCAACAAGATACGCTTCCTGCTCAAACGGCATCTGGGCATCAAGAAGATAAAAGTGGGGCACGCCGGCACGCTCGACCCCTTGGCGACGGGACTGATAATCGTCTGCACGGGCCGCGCCACAAAGACCCTCCAGACGTTGACGGACCACGACAAGGAGTACGTCGCCACCCTAAAGCTCGGGGCCACGACACCCTCGTTTGACGGCGAGACCGAGGTCGACGCCACATACCCCACGGCCCACATCGACTTGCCACTCGTCGAGAAGACCCTGCGCGAGAACTTCACGGGCCGCATCGACCAAGTGCCTCCGACATTCTCAGCCATACGAGTCGACGGCCACCGCGCCTACGAGTACGCCCGCAAGGGTCGGCATGACGAGATCGAGCTGGCCAGCCGCCCTGTAGAGATAAGCCTCATGGAGATAGCGGACTTCGCCCCCGAGACAATGACCCTCACGTTGCGCATCGGGTGCAGCAAAGGGACGTATATCCGCTCGCTGGCCCGCGACATAGGCGCGGCGTTGGGATCCGGGGCCTACCTCACCGCTCTGAGGCGGACGCGGGTCGGCGACGTGAGCGTGGAACAAGCCATGACGATGGAGCAAGTGGAAGACCTCATCAGAAACCAGAAACCAATAGAGCCTGCCGCCGACGGACAGGCCGAACCTGTTTAAGAAAAAGCGATTGAATAAGATATGAAACTGTCAGAATTCGAGTACCGTTACCCCGAAGAGCAAATTGCCCAATACCCGACAACCAACCGCGACGACGCCCGCCTGCTCGTCCTCCACAAGAAGACGGGCGAGATCGAGCATAAGACGTTTGGTGACATATTGGGCTACTTCGACGACGGCGACGTAATGGTCGTCAACAATACCCGCGTCTTCCCCGCCCGCCTGTACGGCAACAAGGAGAAGACCGGAGCCCGCATCGAAGTATTCCTCTTGCGCGAGCTCAACCAGGACCAGCACCTATGGGACGTTCTTGTGGACCCAGCGCGCAAAATACGCATAGGCAATAAGCTCTACTTCGGCGAGGACAACTCGATGGTGGCCGAAGTCATTGACAACACGACGAGCCGCGGACGCACACTCCGCTTCCTATTCGACGGCACGAACGAAGAGTTCCGTCAAGCCCTCTTCTCACTCGGCCAGACCCCCCTGCCCGAGTGTATCCGCCGCGAGCCCGAACCCGAGGACGCCGAGAACTACCAGACAATATTCGCCCACGAGGAGGGCTCCGTGGCATCGCCCACGGCCGCGCTCCACTTCAGCCGCCAGCTCCATAAACGTTGCCAGATTAAGGGCATCGACTTCCCCGAAGTGACTCTCCACGTCGGCCTTGGCGGCTTCCGCGAGGTAGAAGTGGAAGACCTGACGAAGCATAAGATGGACTCGGAACAGATGGCCATCGGCATGGAGGCCGTGCAGCGCGTCAACCAGGCCAAGGACCAAGGCAAGCAGATTTGCGCCGTGGGGACCACCGTGGCCCGCGCCCTGGAAACTTCAGTCTCGACAATGGGCCACATAACGCCCTACGACGGTTGGACGAACAAATTCATCTTCCCGCCCTACGAGTTTCAGGTCGCCACGTCGATGGTGAGCAACTTCCACCTGTCGATGTCGACAATGCTGATGCTGGTGTGCGCGTTCGGCGGGTACAACAACGTCATGAAAGCTCACCGCGCTGCCATCGAAGAGGGCTATCGCATTGGCCCATACGGCGACGCCATGCTTATCATCTAAGAGGGGTGTCCACACACCCGTCCCCGACATCGCCCCCGCTCCCGAAGAAATCGAGAGCGGGGGCGACTTTGCGCTAAGTGCTCAAAATCAGTATATTCGCGAAAAGACGACCCGCCCCATGATACAGATTCTCAACCCCATATACGACAGCTCGTTCAAATACCTGATGTCCGACGAGAAAGTGGCGCGCATCCTGCTCTCCGCCCTCCTCAAGCGCAACGTCACGAGCCTCGCCCCCGCCTCGCAAGAGTACATC
>JAFPDB010000066.1 GCA_017390085.1 Bacteroidales bacterium
CATCCTGAGCCAGGATCAAACTCTTCGTTGTATGACTTTTTTGTTTTGTATCTTTCGGGCCCCGGGCGGCGGCTCGCGCCGTGTGTTCGCCCCGGGGCCGGGCTTTGCTTTGCTTGTTGGTTTTGCGTCTCTCCCAGTATGTCAATGTGCTTGCGCTGTCTTTATCTCTTGTTCCGCCTTGCGGCGGGTCGGCTCGGCTAAGTTGATGCTTTTCGGCTTGCGCCGCAAGGCTTTTCTTTTTGCGTGACCGTCGTTTCGGATAGCGGGTGCAAAGGTAGGTGGTTTTTGGTTATTTGCAAGGGGTGGGGATGAAAAGGTGGCCGGGCGGGGGGCGGGGGCGGGGGTTAGCGGGGTGGTTTTCAGGGGGTTGAGGGGGTGTGTTAAAGGGAGTTAAAGGTTCGCCTCGCTCATTTTGGGCAGGAGAATACTCCGACGGGCGTGCCTTTTATGTCGAGTATCTTCTCCGTGCCACGCTCGTTGGTCACGACGAACGAGGTGCACGAGCCGTCGCGCGGCGATATGCGTATGTTGCGGTTCTCGAATGAGAACCTGCCGTCGAAGCGGCTCTTTGCCATGTCGCGGTTCATGCCCGTGATTACGACCGACGCTTTTTTCCTTGCCATGTGTGTGTTTCTTCTGTATACGTCGCCATACCTGAAGTCTTCTTTTTCGAGCGGAAGACGGCCACAAGCCCCTTCTCGTCCACAACGGTTGATTCGGACAATACCGTGGCATAGCAGCTTTTGCGTATGACCCTGAAAAGCAGGTGCACATTGATTATTTCTATCTTAGCTTTTAAATGACGCCCCGTATTGGCAAGCGTCTTTTCTAAGGCATAGCGCGCCAAAGGAAAGAGGGTGTGCCCCGCCTCTGTGTGCATCACCTCATGGCTGTTGCGCAGGAAAAGTTTCTGGTCGAGTTACATCTCCAACTGACTTATCTGCTGTGAGAGCGTACTTAGCGTTATGAACAGCTCCTTACTGGCCGAGGAGAAATTGATAGCCTTCTCCATAGAGGTGTGCGGCATAGACAACTTTGTGAAAGACCTTTCAATGCCCCCACACCACAACTATATAGAGTATTCCATAGCCGCAGCCATCACCTCTGTGGGATTCTCAATGATATTCAACATACCGAGACGGCTGCTCTGGGTGGTGGCGGTAGGCGGCATAGTGGCCGTTTGCACTCGCAACTTCGTTAGCCTCGGCGCAAGCAGCGGAAACATCGGTCTCGACATGGGACCCACATAGGCTCGTTTGCCGGTTCGGCCCTTATTAGCATTATCTGCACACGCGCCATACACCGTTTCCTCACGCCCCATCACTGCCTTTCCTTCCCCAGCGTGATACCCATGCTCCCTGGAGTTCTGATGTGCCGCGCGTTGTTCGCGTTCATCGACATGCACTGAATCTTTGGAGAGGTGACAATGGGCATGAACAACGCCATACGCGCATCGCTCATCATCCTGTGCATTGCCATGGGCGTGGCGACACCCAACATCTTCTTCCGCAGCATGACCTTCCCGAGAATGGAGCAAAAACTGCTCGATATGCTCATCGAGCGCAGGAAAGGGCATGGCCTGTTCGTTGGACTTGAAAAAGTTGGAATAGTGGCACAACTCAACATAAAAACGGCGGGAGCGGGCGTGGTGGCTCACTCTCGCCTTTTCTAATTGATGGATGTCGCTCGGCCGGGAGAAACCGGCTGTTCCATGGGTTTATTTTGTGTGGAAGAAAGCTACGGCGTCGAATAGTTTCTTGGCGTGGTAGTCGAGTTCTTCGGAATTGGCGGCGAGAGTCTCGGCGTTTTGGGCGTTGCTTGTGAGGAAGTCGTCGAGATCGACAAGCGCAGCGTTGATGAGTTCGGAATTGGCGGACTGCTGCGAGCTTGCGTTAGAGATTTCGGCGATGAGCTTATTGGTTTTCTCCATGGAAGGCATGGCCTCGCTGAAGACCTCACGCGCCGCGGCGTTGAGGTTGATGCCCTCGGAAGTGAGCTGCCCAATTTTCTCGGCCGCGGAACGGCTCAGGCCAGCGAGGTTCTGCACCTCTTTGGCGACGACGGCAAACCCGAGACCCGCTGACCCTGCACGCGCTGCCTCGACGGAGGCGTTGAGCGAGAGGATGTTGATTTGCCGGGCGATGTCGTTGACCAGTGATGTTTGCCGGGCGATGTCGTTATTGATGGCGAAAAGAGGTTTAAGGCTCTCAGCGAGGCTTACGCACTTCTCGTAGGATACGGAGAATGCGCTGTCGGCCTTACGGGTGTTGGCGAAATTGACCTGAATGTCGGACGCCATATTGGTTGTGGACTCGGTCAGGGCCTTGATGTTCTCGGCCTGACGTTTGGCTCCCGAGGAGAGGCTTTGCGAAAGTGTGGAGACCTGCTGGCTGGAGGCGGCGAGGGTGTCGGAAGCCGTCTTAATGTCGGAGACGATGCATGAGAGCCTCTCGCACATGAGCGAGACGGACGCGGAGATGAGCGAAATCTCGTCGCGCCCATGGGTCCGAAGCTCGTCGTCGATAATGAGATTGCCTTCGGCCACCTGCGCGATGACGTTAGACAGTTTATCGAGCGGGCGCGAGAGCCAAAATTTCAAGAGCAGATAGATTAAGACCGCCACTACGACAAGCATGATGACGAGCATGACGACGGACTGCATGAGCGTGGCCTGGGCGGCGTAGCGCAGCTCGCTGTCGGAGACGGCCATGAGGAGGGACCATCCGGGGGTGTCGTCGATGGGGCGGCACGTGGCGAAATACCTGTCGCCATTGGGGAGGGTGATGTAGCCGCTTTTGACTTGGGCGTTCTTGACCGCCATGGCGATGGAATCTACTCCTTCGCATTTTGCGGCGATGGAGTCGAGGCTGCACTTCATCAGGAGTGAGCGATTGGCGGCTCCGATGACGGTGGTTTTCTCGTCGAGCGCCCAGACGAATGACTCGGCCGAGATGGAGTCGGTGACTACGAGTGAGGAGAGCGTGGCGAGGCTCACGTTGGCGGCGAGACTGCCGACGACATTGCCGTCGGCATCGCATATGGGGACTGCCACAGTGTATTTCATCTCGCCCGTCGACTTGGACAGGTCTGGGCTCGTCATGGCGTACTTGGCGCCATCGTGCATCACGGCCTTGAAATACTTACGGTCGGAAAGCGACCTGCCCTCGATGAACCCTCGGTCCGCGACGTAGTATTCGCCGTCCGGGGTGATGAGCATAAGCATTGAGAACTTGGAATTCTCTTCGGCCGCTTTTCGCCCGAGATAGTCGGACATTTGCTCCCATTGCATGGATTGGACATCGGTGCGTTGGGCCATCCACGCCAAATCTTCGACCAGGCTCTCGATGCTTGTGGAGACTTGCCTCGTCGTGAGGTTTGAAATGGCAAGTTGCGACTCTTCGGTAGTCTTCCTTTGGTTGCTTATGATGGTGTTGAAATTGACAGCGACTGAAATGAGCATGGCGGCAGCCACTGTCGGCAAAACGAAACACAGAACCCTGTTGCTTAGTTTCATTAGGCAAATGATGATAAGAAATCAAACTCTTGTCGCAGCCCTGAACAGAAGCTATGTCTGAAAGAGAAGCGCCGTAAATCAAATGCCTAATACGGAAAAGTGGCAAAAAAGTTTTAAAAATACTGCCAACAGAAAAAAGATTGTTGATATGGGGGAGTCTTATGCGCCGTTCGTTAAATAACATTATCCGTATTGGCGGAATGGCAGAGCAACTCTTGTCTGCATATTTCTGACTACCTTCTTAGGCCCGGCACGATTCTTTCGCCTCACTTTACCTCCTACCCCACCCCGCAAAGGGCCGCCTTACAAATACGGCCGGACGTCGATATACGCCATGCCGGCTCGTTTGGCGGCCTCGAGGCCCGGATCTCCATCCTCGAACACTTGGCACTTTGAGGGGTCGACGCCCATCAGCTCGGCGCAGCGGAGAAACGTGTCGGGATGGGGCTTGTGGTTGTCGACGTCGTCGGCCGAGACAATGCAGTCGAAAAGGTCGAGAAGGCCCGTCGACTTGAGCATCAGTCGCGCCCGATGGGCGTCGGCGCCAGTCCCGACGGCCAAGGGTATCTTGCCGTGGCACAGACGGGCCACGTCGGCCACAATCTTATGCTCCACGACGTCGTCGGCATGGCTATTGGCTATCTCCCTCTTGCGGGCCACGATGGAGGCTCGGTTTGCCTCAGGATGTCCGTGGCGGTTGACGAGGATGTCTGTAATCTCCTCGATTGAGCGGCCTGTGAGGTCGATAAATTCTTGGCGCTCGACAGTGACGCCCTCCTCCCGCAAGGCTTCGTCCATGGCTTTCCAATTGAGTTCAAGGCTGTCGATCAGGGTGCCGTCGAGGTCGAAAATCAGCCCTTCGGGCTTTCCTTTGAGGAGTGGGTGGAACATACTGATGTTGCTGTGCTAAGCGTTAGAATTTGAGGTATTTGCCGTTTTTGATGTTTTCGGAGATGCCGCGCAACCCTTTGACGAAGTCGAAACCCGTCTTGGAGTCGTCGTCTTTGCCGTCGGTCCCGTCGTCGGGCGTCACGCCCATTTGCGCGAGGGCATCCATGAGGCCTTCGCGGTCGTCGGAGATGAGGAGAATCTTGTCGCCGAGGACCAGTTCGGTCTTGCCCGTCGGGACGAAGTAGCTGTCTTGCCTCTTGACGAGTACGGCGAGGCAGTTCTCGGGGAGGGGGAGGTTGAGCAGCTTGTCGCCGTAGTTGAGGATCTGGCTCGTGATGGTCAGCTCGGCGAGGATGGACTTTATCTCGTCGGAGAACTCCATGTCGAAGTCCTTGACCTTGCCGATCTCGTCGGGTGTCTCGAGCAGGTTGAGCTTGCCGGCCATCCAGGCGAGGGTCGTCCCTTGTACAATAAGGGATACGAGCGTACAGACGAAAACGACGTTGAAGATGAAACGCGCATGGGGCACGTCGGCCGCCAGGGCCAAGATGGCGAAGATTATGGGCACCGCGCCGCGGAGCCCCACCCACGATACGAATTTCTTGCTGTCGGTCGATATTCCTCGGAATGGCGCGAGGCAGAGGAATACGCCTGCGGGGCGTGTGACGAAGATCATCAGGAGGCTGATCACGAGGCCGGGGATTATTAGCGGCACGAGCTCATGGG
Organism: Bacteroidales bacterium; assembly: GCA_017390085.1. GTDB lineage: Bacteria > Bacteroidota > Bacteroidia > Bacteroidales > Marinilabiliaceae > W3P20-009. The sequence goes on from JAFPDB010000066.1 coordinate 5,132, forward strand.
GGTTGACGAGCAGTCCGAGCGTCAAGAAGACCAGCAGTTGGCACAGCCATGCCAAGCCGTCGAAGAAGTTGACCGACGACCTCTTGTGGACGAATCGCGAGTTGCCGACGACCACGCCGCCAATATAGACGGCCAGATAGCTGTTGCCGCCCATGAAATATGAGGCGGAGAAGACGAATATGCAGGAGGTGAGGACCGCGATGGGGTATAAGCTCGCGTTCTCGATTTGCAGTCGGTTGATGAGCCACACGAAAGCCTTGCCGAAGACGAAGCCGGCAAGCGAGCCTACGGCGAATTGCGTCACGAGCTCGAGCGCCGCCGTGCCGTAGTCGGGCGAGCCGCCTTGGGCGACGAGTGTTATGAGCATGACGGTGAGCATATAGGCCATTGGGTCGTTGCTTCCGCTCTCGAGTTCGAGCATGGGGCGGAGGTTGTTCTTCAGGTGGAGGCCTTTGCCTCGCAAGATTGAGAAGACGGAAGCCGAGTCGGTCGACGACATTGTCGAGGCCAACAAGAGCGAGGCCGTCAGGCTCAGCGGGATGGTGCCTAAGGCGGGGATGTTGAAAACCAGGTGGATGAGAAGCCCCGTCAGGAAGGCCGTCAGGACGACGCCAAGCGTGGCAAGCACGAGGCCGGGGCCGAGAACTGGGCGGATGTCGGAAATCTTGGTGTCGAGCCCGCCGGAGAAGAGGATTACGCACAAGGCCACGGTGCCGATGCCTTGCGCCAGTGGCAGGCTTTCGAAGTTGATGCCAAGCCCGTCGCTCCCGCACAGCATGCCGACGCCCAAGAAGAGCAGCAGCAATGGGACTCCAAACTTGTATCCCGCCTTGCAAGCGAGGATACTGAGAAAAAACAGAAACGATATACCAAGCAGTACAGCCTCGACAGTCACGACTATCTGTATTAAGTAGTTAGACGGATTTGAATTGGTCTACGAATTTAGCGAAAAAAAGGTTGTCAAGCGACACGCATGACAAAACGAAGAGCGACTATCTGTAATCAGATGTTACTACTGACAGATAGTCGCCAATGGAGACTGTAGCCCCAATGCAAAGGCTATATTGAGAATATCTGCTTCAAACAGATATGGCTATTTGAAAAGACGAGGGTGAAGAGGTTGGAAAAACATTTTAGAATGTAAGCAACGGCAAATATTGCCAGATAGACCACAAAAATATTCAAAGGGAAAATAGAATTCAGTCTGTCTGTGAATATTGCATATTGAACCAAATATATTTCCAACGTCAACGACGATATCACATATACAACATTTCCCACAATCGGCATGTCGAACACTTTCAGCAACTTCTTGTCACTACAAATCACAAATAAGTAATATATGACCGCCATGAGTGGCAAAAGCGAAACCATCTGAAAATGACAATAAAAAGGGCCTTGTTTATAGGCTGCCATACACGCATAATACAGCACAATCGACATTACAAACAGGAAAATAGACCTTAACACTCCTCCATTACCATTCCACAAAAAAGCCAAACACCCTCTCTTTCTGTTCTTTCTGCAAATCCACTGCCGTGACAG
>JAFPDB010000001.1 GCA_017390085.1 Bacteroidales bacterium
CCGGCGGCGAAATCGACGTCGAGGACAAGAAATAGCGGTCAGAACCCTTTTCAAAGGTGATGTCGAAGCCGTCCGGGATACACACCCCGGGCGGCTTCGCCAATTTGGGGAGAAAGCTTGACTCCATTGGCACAATTATTGCCCAAGAACGTATAACAAGTTCCACATCCCTTCCCAAAATGTTCCGAAAGACACTAATCCTCGCCATCATCATTTTGTCTGGGCTCATTGCCGCCAACGGACTCACCCCCTCCCCCAAAAAAGCCGCCAGCATGACAGATAAAGAACTGCAAGACAAAATCGACTCCCTCGCCAGACTCGAGCAACCACTCACGGCCGCACCATACATCGCCGAAGCCAAGAAAAGGGCCAAGGCATCACGCGACACACGCTGGATGTTTGACCTCGTCAGATTGGACATCGAACTCAACTCTGCACGCCTTTCACGCGAAACGTCGCCCGAAGAGGAATACAAAAAAGCTCTCGCCGACGCCTGGACACCCCTCGCCCAAGCCATAAACCTCAGCCTTTACAACGTCTCAACCGACGAAAAGTATCTCGAGGCCTCGCTCTCCTATCCCGACACCCTCATGGCCGCCTCGGCCAAAGAGATGGGAGCCAAAGGCTGGATGGCATCGCGCAACGCGCTCGACTTCATCGTCACGTCGATTGCCATGTCCAACCGTTGCCCAAAAATCGTCAAAGAGAAAGCCGTCAACCTGCTCGCCTCGCAAGCACGCGCCCGCGCCGACAACTTGTCGCTCATCATAGCCACAACGCTACAAATAGTCACTTCCGAAGCCGAGGCCGACTCGCTCCTCGAGACCCTCCACGCCACAACGCCCGACGAGATTGCCCTCGTCGACTTCGCAAGGGCGGCCATCATCCTCGGCAAGGCCAAAGATGCCTACGCCACACGCCCTTCGGCGAGCCAAATAGCCGAAACCAACGCCATCGTCGACAAAGCCAAGGAGTTGCTCCGCAACGTCAAGCGCACTCTCCCCGAGACACCTTTCGCCTCCCACGCCCAAGATATACTCAAACAGCTCGACGAAATCTTCGTCGAAATCTCCACAAACGACCAGATTCTCCCTGGCACTTTCATCCCCGTCTACCTCAAGTACCGAAACATCAAAGACATAGAGCTGCGCGTCTACAACGTCAAGGGGAGTATGCCAAGCCAAAGGCAAAAGCAAAAAGAATTCCTCCTCGCTCAAAAACTCTGCTCGTCGAGCAAAATATCCCTTCCCGCCACAAATACCTGCCTCGAAAAGTCGTCCGCCTACGTAGAGCTCGACGCCGTCACGACGGGCAACCACGCCATAGCCGCTTTCCACGGCGACACGCTCCTCGCAGCCGCGACCACACTCAGCTCCCAAATCTCAGTCGACAAAATCGACCAGCGATTCCTCGTCGCCGATTTCAAGACCGGGAAACCGCTCCCCGACGCCCTTGTCGACCAGCGTCTACATCCCGACGCCAACGGTTGGACACCCATAATCCACGACAAGACAAGGCACGCCAGCCACACCATAACGCTCGCTTCGGACTCGTTCAGCTTCAATGTGTGGAACGACACGTACTACATCAACATCAACAAAAAAAGCGAGAAAGCCGCCAAAGTATTCACCGACAGGGCAATATACCGACCGGGGCAGACCATCTCCTACAAAGCTTTCGTCTTCACCTCTTTCATCGACCATGTCGAACCAGCCATCAGCGACAATTTCAAAATCGTACTCTCAGCAAGCAACGGCAAAGAACTCTTCGCCCGCGATATTAAGACCGACTCGCTCGGCACGGCACATGGCGAAATCGACATTCCCGACGACGCTTTCAAAGGGGCGGGCTACATCTCGATTAAGGACAAGAGGGTATCTCTCTGTTGGCAGAGAGTCCAAATCGAAGACTTCAAACGCACCGACAACACGCTGACAATCAACCCTTTCACCGAAGCATACCTCCCAGGTGCGACGGTCACGGTGTCAGGCTCCGGGGCTTCGGCGGCAGGGCTGCCCGTAGCCAACGCCACGATGGAATACACCGTCTCTAAACAAGGAGCCGTCGTGGCAAACGGAACAACGTCGACCGACGACAACGGCCTGTTCGCCTTCTCTTTCAAGACTTCCGACCAGGAGGCTTTCCAAGATTACGACATCGACGTCCGCATGACGGACCTCAAGGGCGAGACCACGTCCGGGCAACGCCATTGCCGAATCACCAGACACGGCTCACAAATAAGCCTTTCCGTCAATCGCTCCCTTTCGGAGGTCGGACATCCACTCCTGCTACAGCTCGGCTCGCACAACTCCAACGACCAGCCCCTCGCTTCCACTGTCCACCTGACCGTCACGCCTTTCTCCCCCTCAGCTCCATTGCGACCGAGAGCCAAACACGATTCCGACACCTCACTCACCCATAATCCTAACCTCGTCTGGAGGCTGGACGACAATGCGGAAACTCTCGCCCCCGCGCCTTGCGCCGAACGCGACTTCAAAGTCGACGGCACCCTCTCTTTCGACGTCAACGAGCTAAACCTCGCCACGGGCAAATACCTCTTCCGCATCAGCGCCACGGCCCTCGACGGCAGCGAGCTCACCCAACAGTGCAACGCCATGATCATCGCCTCCGAAGGGGCGTCGCCCAACCTTAACTACCTCGACATCGTCGCCCCCGACGAAGCCAAAAGCGGGGAAAAACTCACGTTCAAAGTCTGCACGGGTTTGCAAGACGCCGTCGTAAACGTCGTCTTGGCACGCCGCGGCAATATTGTCCTCCGCCAATCGGTTAACGTCTCGTGCGGGGTCCGAAATGTCACTTTCGACGTGCCAGACGACGCCGTCGACAATGAAACGCTCATCGCCTACGCCTTCACGGTAAAAGACGGATGCCACTACTCCGACGAGCAAAGAATAACGCTCCGCCACGTGGAGCGCCAAGTGTCGCTTTGCCTCAAGACCTTCCGCGACCATTCGCGCCCCGGGGCGAGCGAGACGTGGACACTCTCGTCTGACGGAGCCAAATCGATTTTCGCGTCAATGTACGACTGCCGGCTCGACAAGTACGTAAATAACCAATGGAATCCCGTCTTCAACCGTCTGCCAGTCCCCAACAACCTGCGCCACTGGCATTTGTCGCACTCTGACCCATATAGCGGACTCTATGACCAGACAGGAGACGAAAACATTGAATTCAACTCGTCGGGCCTTATTAACAATATTTTCAGAGAGCTAACCATCGACTCGCCACTCATGAGCGACGACATATTCGGCTGGAATATTGTCGGCTGCGCGCCCCGTATGTTCAAATCCGCAAGAATAAACACCTTCGATATGGTTGAAAGCATGGCCTGCCTCGCGCCACACGAGACGGAAGAGGTATGCGCGGAAGACGCCGAGGCCGCGACAGGAGCAGAGGAAGGCGACGGGGCCGACTACGACGTTAAAGACTTGCGCGAAGACTTTTCAGAGACAGTTTTCTTCATGCCCCAGCTGAAGCCCGACCCCGACGGCAACGCCACGTTCTCCTTCACCCTGCCCGACAACCTCACGACCTACAGATTCAGGGCCATAGGCTTCGACAACGCTCTCCACACCGGCATGGCCGAACAACTCCTCACGGTCAATAAGCCCCTCAACGTCCGCATGGGCGCGCCGCGCTTCCTGACCGAGCAAGACGTGATCGACATCTCCGCCGACGTCACGGCCGCCGACTCCACCATACGCCGCGCCACGGTCGCCATCGTCGTCTCCGACCCCGCCACGGGCTGCGCCATCGCCACATTGCCAGACGTGGAGCTATCGTTCGCCGACGGCCCATCCCAACTCGCCTCGTGGCGACTCGAGATTCCATTGGGCATAGACTCCATACAAATCGACGTCGTGGCCAAAACCGACGGCGCGTCCGACGGCGAGAGGCGAGTCATACCCGTCAAGAAACGATTCGACGAGATTGAGGAGACCCACACGTTCACGCTCATCTACAAGGGCCAAAACGTCGTGACCAACCCCTTCTCCGACGGCAAAACATCCTGCCTCTCGTTCTCCTACACCAGCAACGCCTTTATAGAGGTGCTCCGCGCGCTGCCGTCGCTCGACAACTCCTGGTACCCCTCGACCGACACCTACCTCGGCCGTTACGAGACATCGGCCATAGCCGCCATGCTCTGCCAAAAACCCGACATCCGGCAAGCTGTCGACTACTTGGAGAAGAACGCCGCCCAACCCGACGCTCAGCCCCGCATCGACGACGCCGAAAACACGCCCTGGCTCTACATGGCCCGGCGTCTCCGTCAGCACGACATCGACGTGGTGCGGATCATGAACCGAGGCCGAGCAGAAAGCCTCAAGTCCAAATCCATCGCCAAGCTCGCCCGGATGCAATGCCCCGACGGCTCTTTCCCTTGGTTTAGCGGCATGGAAGGCTCGCCTTGGATGACAGCCGGCGTCGTCGCGACCCTTGGCGAGATGATACGCCTCGGCGTCGTCAGGGCCGACGAGCCGCACGTTGGCCAAATTTGCAAACGCGCCCTGCCATACCTCGACAATCAGATTGAGCAATACGCAAAAGACCTGAAAGGGGGCGCAGCTGCCGCCTACCCGCTCGGGCTCGACATCCTCTACGCCCGAATCCTCGTCTCGCCTAAGATCGACGGCAACTTGAAATCTCTCGTCGACCACATTGCCGACCACTGGCAAACGCCATACATGACCGACCGCGTCAAAGCCGTCACAATTCTCACCCTCGCCAACCGCCACGACGTCGCCCGACAGATTGTCAAAAGCCTCGAGGAGAACCTCGTCCAGACGAAAGACGGCACGGCCTACATCCAAGAGAGGGGCCTATACCGACGCCGCGCGGAAGTTGAGGCACAAGCCATGCTCATCACGACCCTCCAACGCCTCAACCCGCAAAGCCCAAACCTCCCGAAGCTCATCAACCACCTCATCCTCATGAAACGCGGAGAAGCGTGGCCCGACGCGCAAAGCACCAGCAGAGCAGTACTCGCGATCCTCGCGTCGTCGGCGACTTCCGTGGCCTCGACCGACCAGGTCATGGTGGCCGACACCACGGTCACACTCTCGCCAGCCAACCCCAAGACCATAATCACCCTGCCCGTAGTCACCAAGTCCGCCACCGTCACCAAGTCCAACGCATTGCTGTCGTGGGGAGGATGGCAACGCACAATCTTGACAGCCAAAGACCAGATGCCAGCCGACGGCACCGACAAACTCAAAATATCGCGCTCGCTCGAAGTACGCCGAATCGCCGACAACCAAGTCAAGTGGACGCCGCTCGCCGACGACGAGCCACTCGCCATTGGCGACCAGATACGCGTCACGCTCAAATTCTACAACGACGAGCCGCTCAGCTTCGTGCGAGTGTCGGACTTCCGCCCCGCGGCCTTTGAGCCTGACGACAAGCTCTCGGGCTACCGCGGATGGTGGTGGTGGCGATGGACCGACGCCGACACCCCCACCCCACCACACTACATGGCCATATCCGACAACTCCGCCGACTTCTTCATCGACTACCTCAACTCCGGATGGCACTCCATATCCTACACCCTCACCGTGACCAACTCGGGACACTTCGCCTCGGGCTACGCCGACGCCGTATGCCTCTACGAGACCGACATTCGCGCTCATACCGAGGGCCTAAGGCTACGCATTGCCGGCAAAAACGCCTCGCAAACCATTCGTTAATTATTCACAGCCTTCTTTCTTTTTTTTTCAGAGAAATATTCTATCTTTGTTGTAATACGATTCGCTTGGAAAGAGTCCCGACAATAATGCGGCACAAGCATTTAGCCTTACGCCTCCCCGGTTAGGGTGGACTTCAAGCCCCTCCGTAAAATCATCCTATTAGCCAACACTTTTAAAGATTCCGTATTATGGGCAAGATAATGGTCCCCATCGACTTCTCAGAGAATTCGATTTTGGCTCTCGAGGCGGCTTTAGTCATAGCCAACAAACTCAAATCCGACCTTCGGCTTGTCTACATCATGCCTAAAGAAGGATACTACGCCAAAGGCTACGCCAACGGCCCGGCTCCAGACGAGCATCCGCAAGACAAACTCACCAAGCTCGTGGGCGACTTCGCCTCCAAATACACGGCCGGCGGCAAATTCGACTTCTACATCGGCGAGGGCAACATCGCCGAGGAACTCATCAACAAGGCCAAGTACGACGAGGCGACAATGATCGTCACAGGCTCGCACGGCGTCTCAGGCTTCACCAAAAGCTGGATTGGAGGCAACGCCTACAAAGTCATCTGCAACGCCAAGTGCCCAGTCCTCGTCATCAG